>DMQP01000042.1 GCA_003455655.1 Treponema sp.
GCAACGAAAACTAATGTGGGCATCTTGTGCTCAAGAATACGCTTTTTTCTTAGAAAAGTATGCAAAACTGTATCCTTTTCAGTGGTATAATTTTTTTAACTTTTGGAGGAACGAAAAATGAAATTTGTTCGTAAATTGACTATTGCCCTGGTACTTCTGTGTACAGCCGCAGCTTATGCAAAGGAAGTTACTATTGATGATGTATGTGCTTCTCTTACTTCTCATCCCGTAACAACAGGAAGTTTTGTTCAGGAAAAAAAATCTGCTGCAATTAAACGTCCGCTTAAATCGTATGGTACTTATATTTTTACCAAAGACGGAATTGTTTGGAATACAACAAAACCTTTTAAGTCTTCTATGGTAATTACACCTACGAGTATTGTTCAGACTCAAGCAGATGGAACTCAGTCTGTAATTGACAATTCAACCAGTCAGATTTTTGGAACTATTGCCGAAATGTTTTCTGCTCTCTTTGGTGGAAATCGTGCTGCACTTGAAAAGCATTTTACCATTAAGACCGTAAATACTGCAGAAGGCTGGTCGTTGATTCTTACTCCGAAAGATGCTACCATTGCTTCCGTCATGAATCAGTTTACACTTTCAGGAACTGCTTCTGGTGGTAAGGTAGAGTTGAGTTCTTTGCTCATAGAGGAATCTAGCACTGACTCAATCCTCTATACTTTCTCTGATCAGATTTACAAAGAGGTTTTGAGTAATGAAGAAAAAGCTTACTTTACCGCAAAGTAATCGTTTTTATGTTTGGCTCTTTGTTTTGTTCCATGCTGCAGCCATTTTGCCTTTCCTTATTATGCTGGCTTCAGGTCGTGGACTTAACTTAGACGCCGACTTGTTTAACATGTTGCCCCGTAACACCGAAAGTAAGGCTATGAACCTTGCCGATGAACGTCTGTCAGATCAAACGGGGCAGAGCATTTACATTCTTTCATCACATGAAGATTTTAAAACTGCCAAAGAAACTGCTCAGACTGTTTATGAACAGTTAAAAGACAGTTCAAAATTTTCTATGCTGTCTTTGTACAACGATGCATCTGCTATTGATGACATAAATGAATTTGTACACCAGTACCGCTGGAATCTTTTAAATGACAGTCAAGTGCAAAAACTTTCTTCTGCAGAAGCCGCTGCTCAGTTTGCAGACAATGCTGTTATTTCTGCTTATAGCGGATTTACCATGACATCACTTGATTATCTTGAAGAAGATCCTTTTTTACTTGATGAAACCGAAGTGCAGAATTTTCTTGCAAACATTCAAGATGCAGGAACCGCAATGTCTTCAAAAGACGGAGTGCTTGCTTCTGAATATGAAGGAAAATGGTATGTGCTTATTCGCGGTATTCTTAGCAAAGAAGGTGCACAGCTTGCAAGCGATTCAAACGGTATAGCTCAAATTTACAAAGTTTGTACTCCACTTGAAAAAGATGGTGTTCGTTTTGTCTATTACGGAACTCCTTTCCACAGTCATGAAAGTTCTAATTCCGCACAACATGAAATTACGTTTATTTCGGCAGTTTCCTTTTCTGTTGTCATTATCATTCTGATTGTTGTGTTCCGTTCTCCTTTGCCTTTGATTTCTTCTCTTATTTCTATTTTGATTTCTATTGGAACAGCTTTCTCTGCGACACATGCTCTCTTTGGAAAACTGCACTTGCTTACGCTTGTGTTTGGAACATCACTCATTGGTAGTTGTATTGATTACAGTTTGCATTTCTTTGTTAACTGGAAGGCAAATGCACAATTAAAATCAGGTGCAGAAATTCGCTCACACTTGTTGCGTGGTCTTTCACTGTCGCTGCTTTCTACAGAAATTTGTTACTGCATGCTTTTGTTTGCACCATTCAATCTGTTAAAGCAGATGGCTGTCTTCTCTATGATTGGCATTATGAGTTCTTTCCTTACGGTTGTGTGCTTGTATCCTTTGCTGTCACTTCCTGAAGAATCTAAGCGTCATCTTCCTGTGCTTAAACTGTATAAAGTTCCAACGCTTGCTTATAAACATCCCAAAGCACCGCTCTTTATAACTGTAGCTTTACTTGCTATTGCTGGATTGGTTATGGTTCTTTGCCGTGAACATGTTCGTGTTCAAAATGATGTTAACCGCTTGTACACCATGAAGGGTCGTCTTGAAGAAGACACAAAACTTGCAGATAAAGTTATTCAGTATTTGCCAGGTGCATGGTTTGTTGTTGCTGGTAACGATGTAGAAGATTTGCTTGAGCGTGAAGAATCGGTTACTGAACAGTTAGTTGCTTTAAACAAAGGTAAGGCTGGTGGCGGTCTTGTTGCAACATCTCGCTTTATTCCTTCAATAAAAAAACAAAAGGCCTCTTATGAAGCGGTAAAAAATCTTTTGCCACTTGCAGAACAGCAGTACGATATGTTCGGTTATGAAGCTGAATATGCATCTAGCCTTGAACAGCAATACCTTGAAGCCGAAGGAAAGTATCTTACTCCTTCCGTTGAACTTCCCGAAGAAATTGCTTCACTTATCAATTCTTTGTGGTTAGGTGAAATTGACGGAAAGTATTATTCGGTAGTAATGCCAACTTCTATTACTGACGAAGCTGCCTACAAAGCTATTGCTAATGCCGACGAAAATGTATTCTTTATGGATAAAATTGCAGATATAGGACAGAGTCTCGATTCACTTACGAAAATAATTCTGCTTATGTTTGTACTGGCTTATGTGGTTATTGTTATTGTGCTGAAGTTCTTCTACAACTGGAAACAGACTGCAAAAATTGCTTCTATTCCACTTTTGTGTGTTTCCGCTATTATTGCAGTCTTTGCCGCAAAGGGTGACGGTTTGGAATTCTTTGGCATTACCGGCATGATTTTAGTCTTCGGTTTGGGATTAGATTATATTATCTACCTGGTTGAAAATAACAAGCGTCACGCAACAATTCAGTCTTTGAATGACGAAAAAGCAAAACTTGAACCTTTTGCAATTTTACTTTCGTTTGTAACAACGGCAGTTTCATTCGGTGCACTTGCATTAAGTACATTTGTTCCTGTTCATTCATTAGGACTTGCAATCTTTACCGGTTTAGTTTTTGCCTTTGTTGCAACCCTATTCTGATGTACAGACAAAAAGTTTGTTGAAAATCTATGCTAAATGCGGTATAACAGAGTCGTTATGACTAAGAAATTTTTTGTTATACCGCTTTTATGCTTTTGTGTTGGATTTAGTCTTTTTGCCGCCTCCGTTACAGAAGACAGTTTTTTTAAAGATTATGTAAGCAAGAACTGGACAACGGAAGATGGTCTACCTGGAATGACTATTACCGACATGTTACAAGATTCCAAAGGTTACATCTATGTGGGAACCTACGATGGAGTCGTGCGTTTTGACGGTGTAGAATTTACTACCTACAGTCGTGCGGTTGACGAAAAATATGACTTTGCTACAGCACACACACTCTTTGAAGATTCAGACCACAATATTTGGGTTGGACATAATGACGAAGGCATTTCTTGCCTTTACACAGACGGTCAAGTAAAAAAATATACCGTAGACGACGGTTTAGTAAACAATAAAATAAATGCTATCTGTGAAGATTTAAATCATAACATTTGGGTGGGAACAGCTGTCGGTCCTTGCTACATTACTCCTCAGGGAGAAGTTCTTAAACCTCAGCTTGATGGCGCTGTTGCAGATAAAATAACGGTCGGCGATATGTTCTGTGACACTGCTGGTCGTGTGTGGATTTCAACAGGAACAGACTTATTTGTATATGAAGAAAAAATCATAAAGCGTTTCCCCGGATTTGCAACTCTCGATTCAAGAGCAGTTTACAGTGTGCGTCAAGATAAGAGCGGTGCTCTGTGGTTTGCGGTTGGTCCTTGCTATGCGGTTTGTATTAAAAATGGTGAAGAAACAGTTTATGATGTAAGTCATCCCCACAAAAAACCGTCATCGGTTTCTATGATAATGCAAGACTCTTTGGGTAACTATTGGGTTGCGTGCGATGCAGGTGTTACGGTTATTCATAACGGAATGTTCTCTTACTATGACACTACAAACGGACTTCCCGATGATGGAGCTACGGTTCTAACGGAAGATACCGAAGGTAACATTTGGTTGGGCTTAAACCGCGGAGGCTTGTTCAAATTAAGCAGAGGAAAATTTCTTACGGTTAGCACTGAATCGAGCATTAACTCTATTTGCGAAGATGTAAGTCGTGGTGTTACGTGGTTAGGTTCAGATAATGGAGTGCTCTGTTATGAAAATGGAAAATTTGTTGACACAAAATTAGGCACTCTTACCAAAGGTCTTCGTATTCGTCATATTGGATTTACAAAAGATAATGAACTTTTGGTTTCAACTTTTTCTACAGACATTCCGCAGATTTGTATGTCTGCAAACGGAAACATAAAAACATGGTCTGTAGATGATGGTATTGTTGGAAACAGAGATCGTGTTTCAATTAAGACAAGTAAGGGCGACTACTATGTAGGAACAGCACAAGGTCTTACGGTTATTTACAAAAACGGAACAATCGACACCATATCAAAAAGACTGGAAATGGAAAACACTTACATCATGTGGCTGTACGAAGATGCAGAGTCTTGTGTGTGGGTGGGAACAAATGGCGGTGGTGTCTATGTGCTTAAAGATGAACAAATTGTAAAACACTACACCACTAATGATGGCCTTGCAGGAAATGTTATTTTCAAAATTTACAATCAAGGAAATGACATTTGGATTTGTACAGGAACTGGTCTTTCTATACTTAATCAAAGTTCAGAAACTATTACTAACTTTAATTCGCTTAACGGTTTGGGAACCGACAGTGTTTTCCAAGCTCTTGTTGATTACACTGACACTGTTTGGATTACTACAAACAAAGGTATTCTTTCTGCAAAAATGTCAGAGATTCAGGAAGTTGTTGAAGGAAAACGAAAGACGCTGACTGTTCGTACATACGGAAAGTCTGACGGTCTTGATACAGGCGGAGTGACATCAACTTCTTATTCACTTAAAGATTCTCAAGGTCGTTTGTGGTTTACACTGGTAGACGGTTTTGCAATTTATGATCCGGTAAAACTGGGAGCTAACCAGCATCTTCCGCGCATTGAAATTCAAAATTACATGATCGATAACGAAAGTTATGACTATCACGGAGAAACCATTGTTGTTCCGCCTGCAGCAAAGCGTTTGAGCATTAAGTACACAGGTCTTACTTCAAATTCTCCTGAACGACTTCAGTTCAGTTATAAGCTTGAAGGATTTGAATCTGATTATTCAGACTGGCAGTCAACTCGTGTTATTTCTTACACTAACATGAAACCAGGTAATTATACTTTTACGGTAATGGCACTCAATAATGACGGAGCAGAAAGTCTTCCTTCTGTTCCTGTACATATTACAAAGAAACCGCACATTTGGCAGCGTGCTTGGTTCTGGGTTGTTTCTATTCTCTTGCTTGCACTGGGCATTTTCTTTGCAGTTAGATACAAGATTTACACAATGCGTCGTTATCAGATGCAGTTGGAAAAAGAAGTAGAGCAGCGTACTCACGAACTTAAACTTGCAAACGAAAAAGCAGAACATCTTTTGCTTAACATTTTGCCCGAAGAAATTGCAGTTGAACTGACAGAAAATCCTGACAGAATTATTTCAAAAAAATATCCTAACGCAACGGTTTTGTTTACAGATATTGTTGGATTTACAAAAATGAGTAGCGTTATGAGTGCCGAAAAACTGGTTACCATGCTTAATCAACTTATATCGAAGTTTGATGAGCGCGCAAAAAGAGAAGGTGTCGAAAAAATCAAAACGATTGGAGATGCCTACATGGCAGCCACTGGTTTGTCAGAAGAAACTGAAGGTGATAGCGTTAAGAAAATGGTTCAGTTTGCAATTGGACTTTTGCAAGATGTTCGTGACTTCAATGAGGTTACCGAAGCAGGACTTCAGATTCGTGTTGGAATCAATACAGGCGATCTTGTTGCAGGTGTTATTGGAAAGAGCAAGTTTATTTACGACATTTGGGGCGACACTGTTAACGTTGCAAGCCGAATGGAAAGTACCGGTGTGCCTATGAAGATTCATGTAAGTGAAGAAACCTACGCTCAGACAAAAGACCTTTTTAAATTTGGAGAAAGCGTTGATGTCGAAGTTAAGGGTAAGGGCATTATGAAAACATATTTCATCGACTAACATTTTGTACAGTAAGTTGACGAAAGGCACCCTGTCTGTTATGATGAGCACAATGAACTGCTTTCAGTCTGTTACAGTTGCGTTTAAGAATCCTCGTCGTAAAACAGGGCTTTTCTGTGTTCTGCTCACATTGTGTCTTGTTCTCTTTTCTTCTTGTCTTTCTACTCCAGAGGGTGCGGCAAAGTATTCAGTCTTTGTTACTAACACAAAAAAAGTTGCTCTTCTTATGCCTCACTTTATGGAAGGAACCGTTGACAGTTTGAATTTGTTTACGGGAAAAATGGGCGACACTTCTTTTGCACTTCAGATGTATATCTATGCCGATGACACAGAACTTTCTTTTGTTCTTCTAAATGAATTTGGTGTAGATATGGGTTCTCTTTATTACACAGGAGACAGTCTTAGTCTTGATAGCGCAGTTTTCCCCAAGTCTTTAAAACCTGAATACATTGTTGCAGATTTTGAAAATGCTTTTTATTCAGCAGAAGCTTTGCGTTCCAACTATGAGTTAAACCGCATGCAGTTTGAATGTACAAAAACTTCGTCTGGAGAAACTCGTCGCATTATAAACAATGGAACTGTTATAGAAGAAATTACAAAAGCAAATGGTGTTACTACCATTCACAATTTTTTACGCGGATATACATACGTGCTTACCCAGGCAGAGGACTAGACATGTCTGTATACCTTTCAAAACCGGCAGTTATATGTGCTCTCGCCTCTGACGCTGAACAGTTATGGCAAAAGGTAACGCATCCATCTCAAGATGCATTGAAAGAAGTTCGTACTCCTTCAGGTAATACTTTGTATGCTGCTCGGGTAGACAGTTCAAATCTTTCACATTCATCAGCAAGAATTGATATGCATATTTCACGTATGCAGTCTGCGTCTCTTTTACAGATTGAAAAAGAAATTGAAGAAGCAAAACAAATCTTTGGTGCAGATAGAGTTGCTGTTTGTGTCGGTTCTTGTGACAATGCCAGTGAATGTTCGGTGAGTGCATGGAAAACATATTTGAGTACAGGTGCTTTTCCCAACAATTATACGCTCGAAATGCAGAGTGCAGATTATGTTGCTTCTCTTGTTGCAGAACAATTTGAATTAAAAGGTCCAGCTCTTGCGTTTTCTACTGCTTGTTCCTCTTCTGCTTGTGCGCTTATAAAAGCTTCTCAACTTATTCGTTCTGGTTTGTGTGATGCCGTTGTAGCAGGTGGAGTAGACATTGCTTCCGACACAACACTCAGTGGTTTTGGTTCTCTTGATGCACTGGCACAAAAAAAGACAAACCCCTTTAGCAAAAACCGTGAAGGCATTACGCTGGGAGATGCATCTGTCTTTTTTGTTCTTTCAAATAAGCCTTTGTTACAGAGTCTTCCTGTTGTGCTTTCTGGTTACGGCGAAAGTGCAGACGCCTTCCACATGACAAGTCCTGACCCGTCTGGTCTTGGTGCAGAATCTGCTATGAAAAAAGCACTTGAACATGCTCACCTAAATGCATCTGATATTTCGTATATAAATCTTCACGGAACAGGAACTGTCTTTAACGATGCCATGGAAGCTAAAGCAGTTGAACGCATCTTCGGTTCTAATTCTGTAGCTTGTAGTTCAACAAAATCATTAACCGGTCATACACTGGGTGCCGCTGCTGCCTTAGAAGCTGCTGTGTGTTACGAAACATTAGTGCACAATCGAAATGCAAAAGAGGCTGTGTTTCCTGCTCAAGTGTGGGACAAAGAATATGATTCTACTTTACCGCAACTTGCACTTGTAGATTCAGAGCATTTACAAAAGACGAACAAAAGAGTTCGTCATGTTATGTCAAATTCGTTTGCGTTCGGAGGTTCGAATGCAAGCCTTATTTTTTCACTGGAGGAATCAGAATGAAAATGATTACGTTTGAAGGTGATGTAGTTCCTCAGCGTGTAGAGCGCGATGTTATTGAACAGTTGCTTCCGCACAAAGGAAAGATGGTGTTGCTTAGTCGCGTAACGGGATACAGTCTTGAAGACAATTCCATTACAACAGAATATGACATTACCAAAGACAGTATTTTTTACGAAGAAGGACTTGATGGAATTCCTTCGTGGTCAGGTTTTGAAATTATGGCTCAGAGCATTTCTACTATGTCTGCAATTATTAAGGTTGCACATAATCAAAAAGATGCTGCTTGTCCTGGTGTTATTTTAAGTGTGCAAAATCTTAAAGCATCAGTTCCTGTTTTAAAAAATAATACGACCATTCAGATGAAGGTCAAAGAAGAATATAAGTCAGATGATGTGTTCTGTTATAATTGTGCATTGTATGAACACGCAGGTGATGAACCCCCCGCAGTTACGACAAAAATTACCGTTATGGAAATGAAAGACATGGCGTCATTTTTAGGCGGACTGCAGGAATCAAACAAGTAAAGGTTGGAGGTATTGATATGGCAGACGAAAACGAACAGAAGAAAGTTCTGGTAACTGGTGCAAGTGGTGGAATTGGAAGAGCCATTGCAGTTGAAGCAGCTAAAGCTGGCTATTATGTTATTGCACATTACAATCGCGGAAAAGAAAAAGCCGAAGAAACCCTTAGCCAGATGAAGGCAGCTGGTGGTAACGGTGAGTTGATTCAGTT
>DMQP01000076.1:0-9927 GCA_003455655.1 Treponema sp.
CAGGCATAGGCATTGGTCCTGCATTTGTCCTTCCAGAAGAAAAAGAACGCATTATTCCGCACCACCACATTCCCAAAGAGGATGTCGCCAAAGAATGGAAACGCTTTGACGATGCCGTTGAAGTTGTTCAAAATGAAATCAAAACACACCTTGCTGAACTCGATCAAGAAAATCTACAGAGAGTCATTTTTGAAACCTATCAGCTTATGTTAAGCGACCCTGTTTTTTTGGGCGAAGTAAAAGATGCGCTCGAACAGGAATTATTCAACATTGAACACACGCTGGAAATAAAAGTTGAAGAATATGCACAGCGTTTGCGAAACAGCGGTAACGACTACCTTGCAGAACGTTCACGCGACATTGAAGATGTCTTTGGAAAAGTTTTAAATGAACTTTTGGATTTTCATCCTTTTGATATTGAACAAGTTCCCGACGGAGTAGTTATTGTTGCACACGCCATGAAGACAAGCGACACCGTCATTCTTTCGAAACGAAAAATTGCAGGACTTGCTCTTACTGAAGGTGGTGTTTCAAGTCATGTTGCTATTCTTGCAAAAAGTTTTGGCATACCCGCAGTTGTAGGTCTTGAAGACATTGCACATCAAGTTGCAAATAACGACCAATTGATTATAGACGGAACACTTGGTGAAGCAATTATTCAGCCAGACCAGCAAACTCTTGATGAATACCATTCAAAAATTCGTGAAGAACAAAAATACATTCAGGCACTGCAGCAGTTTAGAGACAAACCAGCACAAACAAATGACGGCACACGTTTCTATCTGTATGCAAACATTGGAACTCCTGAAGAAGCACAGATTGCTCTTGAACAAGGAGCAGACGGCATAGGCTTATTCCGAACAGAGTTTTTGTTTATGTCACGAGCACACAACAACACTGTTAGCGAAGAAACACAGTTTGAAGCATACAAGCAAGTTCTTCAAATAATGGGCGACAAACCAGTTACTATACGAACCCTCGATGCAGGCGGAGATAAACTACTTTCGTCTAAAGACATTCCACAGTTAAACGAAAAAAATCCCCTCATGGGTTTACGCGCAATAAGACTGTCGCTTTTTTATCCGCAAGTATTACGCACTCAGTTACGCGCACTCTATCGAGCAAGTGTTTATGGAAACTTGCGCATAATGTTACCGCTCATTACAGACCTTGCACAAATAGATACCATTCGTGGCATTGCGCGCGGTGTTCAAATGAGTTTACGCGAAGATAACATTCCCTTCCGAGAAGATGTACCTATTGGCATTATGATTGAAACAGCGGCAGCGGCACTTACAGCAGACTGTCTTGCACCACACAGCGATTTCTTTTCTTTAGGAACAAACGATCTTACCCAATACACACTTGGAGTTGACCGTGAAAATCCAGCAGTAGCTCCTTTGTACAATGAATTTCATCTTGCAGTTTTGCGAATGATAAAACACACCATCAACAGTGCACGCGAAGCAAACATTCCTTTGTCTGTTTGTGGAGAGATGGCAGGCAGAAAAGAAAGCGCCATTATTTTAGCAGGAATGGGTGTTCGTTCACTGAGCATGAGTCCGAAACAGATTCCCGTCATTAAAGAAACATTGTCTCAGTTTACTATCTCAGAGCTTACTAACATTTCGACACGCCCACTGTTTTAACAGTAGCACATAAAGGTTATCACATGAAAAAGAAAAAACAAAAGCCTGACTTTTCAAAGCCAAAGCCTCAGAAAATCGACCTTGAAGAAGCAGTCGTTGAAGAAATCAAAAAAGAACAAAAAGAAAAAGACACTTTAGAATCTCATCGCAAAAAGACGCAACAATTCTATTCAGAAAAATCATATTACAATCTGCCGCTTATAGTTATTGCAGGTCGCCCTAATGTAGGAAAGTCTACACTCTTTAATGCACTTACAAAAACACGCAGAGCTATAACAGACCCAACACCAGGTGTTACTCGCGACCCAGTTGAAGGAACCGCATTCCTTGATGGAAAACCAGTTCATCTTATGGATACAGGTGGCTACAAGTTAACTCGCGACATGACATCGCGCGAATCTGAAATGGATGATCTTGTTGTTGCTAAAACTGTTGAAATGTTAAAAAAAGCAGACCGCATATTACTCTTACTTGATGCAACAGAAATTACGCCAGAAGACGAAGAGTTTGTTTTAACACTGCGCCAGTACGGAGACAAAGTTATTGCTGCGGTAAACAAAACAGAAGGTGGCAAAAACGAAATGCTTGCTTGGCAACACAGCAAGTTTGGATTTAAAGACATGCTCTTTATTTCTGCAGCACGGGGAGACAATCTTGATCTTTTACAAAAGAAACTGACAGAAGGTTTAGATTTTAGTCGTGTAACCGAAGCAGATACAGAAGACCGTCCCATACGAATTGCCATTTTAGGAAAACCAAACACAGGAAAATCAACACTTAGCAATGCACTTACTCATACGCAAGCTTCAATTGTGAGTGACTATGCAGGAACAACAAGAGATGTCGTTGAAGGAAGCTTCCGCTACAATGGGCGCGACATTCAAATTCTAGACACAGCAGGAATTCGACGCAAAGCAAAAGTTCATGAAAATGTTGAATACTATTCAGTCAATCGAGCAATAAAAACACTTGATGAATGTGATATTGTATTCATTATGATAGATGCAAAAGAAGGTCTTGCTGAACAAGACAAAAAAATTACTTCACTTGCATTCGAACGCGGACGAGGCATTATCTTTGTGTTAAACAAATGGGACACTGTAGAAGATCAAAGCAACCGTGCATTCCGCGAAACAAAAGAATACATCAACGACATGTTCGGTCAGATGAAGTGGGCACCCATTGTTCCTATAAGTGCACTCAATGCAGATGGAATTAAAAACTTAATGAACACAGCCCTGACTCTTTACGAACAGCTTAATCGAAAAATTGAAACTTCAGCATTAAATCTTGCACTGCGCGACTGGCTTACACAGTATCCACCGCCAGCAACAAAAGCAATACACTTTAAGGTACGCTACATTACACAGACAAGCGTTAACCCGGTAACTTTCTTAATTTTTGCAACAAGACCTGACAATGTTCCCGCAAGTTATGTCGCATATCTTAAAAATCGTTTGCGCGAAGACTTAGGATTTGATCAGATTCCTGTTCAAATTGAAATGAAAGCGAGCCGTCAAAAATGGCAGGACAGAGAGGAACAGTAATGGCCCAGTATTCAATTGGTGAAGTTGAACAGCTTACTGGAATTAAACCCTATGTTCTACGCTACTGGGAAGAAGTAATTCCCTGCTTTTCGCCAAAAAAAGATGCAGCTGGTAGACGAACATACACTCAGCGTGAAATAGATATTATCTTACGGCTCAAGTTTTTAATTTACACCAAGCGATACACCATTGACGGAGCACGACAGCAGATAATTCAAGAAACCGCAGTTGCAGATGCAAACGCCAGTGCACTACAAGCCTTGCATGAAATACGAGCAGAATTAGGACAGATGTATCTCATGCTAAAAAAGAGCGGACAAAATCATAAACAGTCACAAGAAGCAGAAGAGGAAGCCACTAATGCCCAGTGAACGCGAAAGTCCTGTTGTTACCAGCGTAGATTCACTTTTTACACAGCGTTCTATTCCTTCTGACGCAAAGGCACTCCTTGCAGAATTTGACAAAGTAATTGCTTCAACTCATCCACTTAATTCAAAACAGCGGGCACAACTTCCTCAAGTTATACGAGAATTAAGTCATTCACTTACTGATGAACGCGACAAACGGCACTTAGGCTACATGAACAGAACAGAAACACTAAGCGCATACACTCACTATTTTATGTGGTGGAACTTAGTTCGTCTTACAAAACTCTTTGTTAACATGAGCGACCGTTTTTTTTCACTTAATGACGGAGACATTTGTTTAGACATAGGTAGCGGTCCGCTTACGCTTGTAACTGCTCTCTTTATGGCAAGAAAAGAATTAAGACAAAAAAAACTAACCTGGTACTGCATGGACATTTCGCAACAAGCACTTACTGTTGGCGAAAACATTTTTTATACTATTGCTTCTCGCTTAGGTTGCCAACCGTGGAACATTATCCGTGTAAAAGGGGAATTAGGTTGCACAATAAAACAGAAAGCACACTTGGTCACGAGCGCAAATGTATTCAATGAAGTTCTGCAAAAACAAACTATGCCTCCTGACTATCTTGCAAAAAAACAATGTCAAAATTTAATTTCGTATGCACAAAAAACTGACGCACGAATTCTCGTTATAGAACCAGGAGTTCCTTCTTGCGCACGATTTATAAGTTTAATACGAGATGCATTTTTACGAAAAGATTTTATACCAGTAAGTCCTTGCACACACTGTGAAGCTTGTCCCATGGACGGTAAGCGTGGTGGAAAGTGGTGCAATTATGTTTCATCAACAACAGACGCACCCAAAGCATTAAAACATCTTTCTGATTCAGCACATTTACAAAAAGAGCGAGCAGTACTTTCTTTTATTGCAGTTCAAAATAAAGTTACAGAAGAAAAAACAGAAGACATAACTTTTAGAATTGCAAGCGACAGTATACGACTTCCGGGAAACAGACAGGGCTATTACGCATGTAGTCCATTAGGTTTATTGCTTGTAGTAACACAAACTCAACTTGCTTCAGGAGAAAGCTACCGACTTACACTCAACACGAACAAACCTTTACGCACTGATGCAAAATCGGGAGCTTACATCCTTAACTTAGATTAACAGTCATTATTTTGCTGAATACAGTTTAGCAATTTTATCTTTGTAGATTTCTATAATACGATAACGCATCATATCTTGCTTTGCACTCAGCTCTACACCAACTTCAAATGGTTTTGTAATAACATCAAAGGCAGAAATTTTTTCAAAAGATTTAAAACCGTTTTTAGCACTAATTAAATCGGCAATCTGATCAGAAAGCAGTTTTCTAATTGCTTCATTCTGCACCAGTTCTTCGTAACTGTCAAAGGGTAGTTTATTTTCTTTTGCGTAAGATTCAATTTCTTCTTTGTTTGGAATAATAAGTGCAACCAAGTAGCGCTGGTCTTCGCCTTTTTCGTTTGTTCCCACTACCATAGAACCGTCGATATAACGAGAAGTGTTAAGCTTCTGTTCAATAGGAATAGGTTCAATGTTTTCGCCACCCATAAGAACAATAGTGTCTTTCTTACGGCCACGAAGCTGAATCTCGTTATCAACAGTAAGAATTGCAATGTCACCTGTGTCAAACCAACCGTCAACAGTCATTACTTTTTGTGTAAGGTCATCGCGTTTGTAATAACCCTTCATAACGGTTGCACCGCGAACCTGCAAGTTACCTTTTCTACCGCGACCTAAAATAAGACCGTTATCATCAACAACTCGAACTTCAACATGACGAATTGGAGTTCCGACAGTACGGAAAATAGGATCAGCAATAGGACGAACACTTACAACAGGAGCAGTTTCGGTAAGACCATAACCTTCAACAACTTCAATACCAACTGCCCAGAAGAATTCATCAATGTATGCAGGGTACGCACCGCCACCAGCAATACCAGCACGGAAGTTTTTACCAACAACCGCTTTTAGTTTTTTAAAGACTAAAACTTTTCCCAAAAGACGCAAGGGATACAACAAGAGCCAAGGAAGCACAAGCACTGGCCACCAGAACTGCAAGTGATCACTTTCAAAGCGAGCAGTTTTACGACGCAACTTGCGGTCAATCTGACACCACAAAATTGATTCGTTAACAAAGAACTTAAACATGGCAAGCGTTATACCGCCAGCCTTTCGCATTTTACGCCACACGCCATCGTAAATTGCTTCAAAGACACGAGGAACAGCAGGCATAAGATGAGGATTAATTTTTTGGAAATCTGCAAGAAGAATACTTCCAATAGGTTTACTGTAACACACCGATGCAGCCTGACTCATAATAACATATTCACATTCACGCTGGAAAACATGCCATATAGGAAGAACACACAAAGCTCTTTCGCCTGGATTAAGGAAGATGCGTTCTTTAAGTTCATCAAGCTGAGCAAGAAAATTTCCGTGAGTAAGCATAACACCTTTCGGAGTTCCTGTTGTTCCACTTGTAAAGATTATGGTTGCAAGATCATCCCACTGACCTTTGTTAAGTTCATTCTCTACAACATCAGGATTATTTTTACGCCACTCATGACCTCTTTCACACAAAGTATCAAACGAAAGCACTTCAACGCCACAAGACTGAGCACGCTCTTTTTCTTGAACATCAACAGCATCAAAGGCAATCAATTTTTTAAGGAGAGGAAGACTTTCTTTGACATTAAGAATTTTCTTTACTTGCGAATTGTTTTCGGCAATAACTGTTTCACACTCAGCAAAAGAAAGAATGTATGAAAGATCTTTTTCCGAAGCATCACATCCACGAGGAGTATCGATAGCACCAATGGCAAGAAGACCTATATCTGACTGTTGCCATTCTTTACGGTCATCGCTAATAAGACCAATGCGGTCACCACGTTTCATTCCTAACTCAAGAAGACTGCCGGCAAAATCCAAACTGCGCTGAAAAAAATCATGATAGTTTGTAGGAATAAAATCGCCCGTCTTTGTGCGTGAAAACTGTGCAATTACTTCAGGGTATTTTTCTGCAATACTCTGAATCATTTTTGGCAGTGTCTGTTCCATAATACGATATTATACAATGGGTTGCGATGTGGTTTCAAGAGTAAGGATAAATGTCTAGACTTTGGGTACAGAAATATCAGATTAAAAAATATACTGAACAAAACTGGCAGTAACACCACTTCTGTTCAGTATAAAAACTTTCTACTTTTCTTTGTAGAACATTACATCATCGAAGTTGCCCCAGTTACCTGCAATGCCATCTACCACAAATCCAACTGTTGCTTGTCCATTGGTAACGGGAATATGCAGTTCGTATTTTTTCCAAACTTGCCAGCCGGTGTCAACAACATCGACAGTAAGAACTTCTGAAGCACCGTAATTTTTTGCAAAAAGATACAGTGCATTTTCTCCACCACCGCCTTCTGACCATGCGCTAAAAGTGTACATGCCATTTTCTAGACCAGTGAAGGTTTTGCTCAGTGTTCCATTAAATGCCCCATTGTCCCAGTAGTGATAAGCCCAGGTTCCTGAATGAGCATTACCTTTATCTTCACACGCATAGAATAAAACCGGTGAACCATCAAGAGTCCATTCATCTAGTGTTCCACTTTCAAACGAAGGATCTTTTAAAAGATTTACAATGCTTGAAAGTTCTACTACGCAGGTTACGCGGAAACCTTCTTGTGTTGTTCCATAAATAGTTACCGTTTTATCTTCTGTTTCTGATTTCCAATCGTGTTCATCCCATGTTACGGGAACAAGCCGTTCTGAGTCATCGGTAAAAACTACTTTTGCTTTTTGCGGCAATGGCGGAACTTGTCCTGGCATTACAAGAAGTTTTACACTTTCTGATGATTTATAAGGTTCAAAAGATTGAACAGAGCTTGCTGAACCACCCCACACATTCTGAACCTGTCCGCGTCCGTACACAAGGTTAAAGACAGAAAGCGATGGAAGAACATTTCCGTAAAAATCAAACATTGCCTGATTGTCCCACGCGCTATTTTCTCCTGTACGCCAACCTGCTCCATCAACAGGAATCCATGCGGGTTCCCAATAGAACATTCCCAAGCCTCCGTCTACAGAAGAAACAGCTGCTATACAATCACGAACTTCTGTTGCTTGACCTTGCACTGAAGGAATATATCCATGTGCTTCATCCGAATAAAGAGAAAACATATTTCCAGTATTGTCGCCGTCATCCCAAGTGTAAGCATAAGCATTTTCTACAACCACCATGTCTTTTCCGTAACGAGAGCGCAAATCTTTCATGTTAGCAGTAAGGTCATCAAAGGCTCCATGCCAGTACGGGTAAAACGAAAGTCCGATTATATTAAAATCAACCTGAGCAGCAGTTACTGCATCAAAAATGGTTCGATAGAGAGCATTCTTTCCACCATCTGCAAGGTGAATAATAATTTTAATATCGGTTCCCCAAGTTCCTGCGGTACGAACTCCACGAGAAGCACTCTTAAGCAGTTTTATAAATCCGTCCATGCCACCAATGTCAACATCTGTTTTGGTTACTGGATTAATTTTTCCATCTGGCCAAAGCATGCCGTTATTTGTTTCATTTCCAATCTGAACCATGTCCGGACAAACGCCAGCCTTGTAAAATTTTTGCAGTGTTGTTTTTGTAAAATCTTCTACAGCTTCACACAAAGCATCGCCCGAAAGATTTTTCCACTCTTGAGGTTTTTTCTGTTTTTCTGGATCTGCCCAAAAGTCACTGTAATGAAAATCTAAAAGAATTTTTAATCCTGCTTTCTTTGCACGTTTTGCAAGAGCAATATCAACATCAATGCTGTTGTTCCCTCCGCCAACAGGATCACCTTTTTTGCTAATTGTAACTCCGCCCTCAACTACATTGTAGTCGTTTACCGGATTGTTCCACAAACGAAGTCGAACCCAGTTGACTCCATGCTTTTTTAAAATTTGAAAGACATCTGCACTTTTACCGTTTTCGTCATAGTAGGCACCGCCTAACTTTTCTATTTCTGCAACCATGCTTATATCAACACCGCGCATAAAATCTTCACTCAAACCTTGTACGGGTTCTACAGAAATCTGCGCTTTTGCAGAATCAGACACACGCTCTGCAGATTGCATTTTTTTACCACAAGATGTTACTAGCAAAAAAAGAGTGCACAATAAAAATAAGCCAACACGTTTCATAATTCCTCCACAAGAAAAAGTGCATAAAAAAAACCGACAGGCTGCACAAGAGCCCGCCGGCTTAATTTAATTATAACCCAATTCTACAGATTGTCAAAGAATCCTTTTGCTTTAAGCAGTTCAGCATTTAAGATTCCACCTAAAGCAGCACCACGCTTTGTGTTATGACTCAGTGCAACAAACTTTACATCAAAGACATTACACTTGCGCAGACGACCAATGACACAAGCCATACCTTTTTCGGTTTCGCGGTCACGACGAGGCTGAGGTCTGTTTTCTTCGTGGCGAACAACAATAGGATGTTCTGGTGCTGACGGAAGATTCAGTTGCTGAGGAAGACTTGAGTAACTTGTCCAGACGCGCTCAATTTCTTCGAGAGAAGGCTTTTTGTCTTCCGGCAAATCAAACTCAAGGCTCACACAAGCAGTATGTCCATCAACAACAGGAACACGAGTACAGGTTGAACTTACCACAGGAAGTGATGCATTTTTAATGCTGTCTCCGTCAACAGTTCCCAAAATCTTAAGACATTCTTTTTCTGTCTTCTCTTCTTCTCCACCAATAAAGGGAACAATGTTGTCTATCATGTCAAAGCTTGCAACACCAGGATAACCGGCACCACTGGTTGCCTGCAAAGTTGTTACAATCATGCGCTTAACAGGATAGCCTGCCATAATGAGTGCATGAAGAGGCATCATGTATGTCTGCAAAGAACAGTTAGGTTTAACAGCAATAAAACCTTTTTTCCAACCATGATGTTCTTGCTGCTTTTTAATAATGTCCAAGTGGCTAAAGTTTATTTCGGGAACTAACATAGGAACATCACTTGTCCAACGGTTAGCACTTGCATTTGACACAACAGGAATTCCCTCTGCTGCATAGGCTTCTTCCAAAGCTTTAATTTCTTCTTTGCCCATTTCAAGTGCACTGAAGACAAACTTACATTTTCCTAAAGCAAGTTTTGCATCGTTTGCATCTTGAACAACAAGATTTGCAACTGCGGCAGGAATATCAGAACCAATAAGCCAACGGTTTGCAACTGCCTCACAATACTTTTTTCCAGCACTGCGAGGAGAAGCAGCAACATAGGTTACTTCAAACCAAGGATGATTTTCCATAAGCTTAATATATCGCTGACCAACCAT
>DMQP01000076.1:10036-14184 GCA_003455655.1 Treponema sp.
AACACCAACTCTTATCTTTTCCATAAATATCTCCTACATTGCAGCGGCAAGGAGGCCGCGTCATCTCTTATTTAGTACAAACCCCGCGAGTTTTGTCTGCAAAACTCGTAAGCAAACTCTACTCGCTCAATTGCTACAGATTACAATCTTTGAGCGCCTTCTTAATTATTTCCTGTGCTTCTGGCTTAGGTTCAACTAAAGGCAAACGAACTGAACCAGCAGGCAGGCCCTTAAGATTCATTGCATACTTAATGCAAGAGGGATTTCCATCACAGAATGCAGCTCTAAAGAAGGGTTGCAGGCGGTAATGAATTTTGCGAGCAGAAGCGAAATCTCCTTTTTCACAATCGTGAACCAGTTCTGTCATAAGAGCTGGAATAAGGTTTGTTACTACAGAAATAATTCCGTTTCCACCAGCGGCCATAAGAGGAAGTGTAAGTCCATCGTCTCCACTCATCACAGAAAAATCAGGATGCTTAGACTGAACTTTTTCAATTACTTCCATCATCTGGTTAATGTTACCGCTTGCCTCTTTTACGCCAGCAATGTTGGGTAAGTCTGCAATGCGTTCAAGAAGTGCTGTCGGTATGTTCTTACCAGTACGACCTGCAATGTTATACACAATAATTGGAATACCAACAGAACTAACAGCCTTAAAGTGCTGATAAATACCTTCATCACTGGGCTTATTGTAGTAAGGCGTAACCACCAGCGCATAGTCTACACCCTTCTGCTTTGCACGCTCAACATAGCGCACTGCATCACGCGTACAGTTAGAACCAGCACCGATTATAATTTTCACATCAGTTTTGTGAGATGCATTCCATTCTTTTACGAGTGGCATAACAATGTCAATGAGTTTTTCTTCTTCCTCTTCTGTCAGAGTTGGAGTTTCACCACTTGTTCCAAGAGGCAAAAGTCCATCAATTCCCTGTTCAAGCTGAAAGAGAACATTCTTCTTAAATCCGTCATAGTCTACGGATCCGTCTGAATTCATAGGGGTAATCATTGCGGTGTAGGCACCATGTAAACTAATCATATTTAGCTCCTCGTAATGCCTGCAGTATACCATTTTTCTATATAAAACTCAATTAAAACAAAATAAAAAACGGAGTCTCCCACAGACTCCGTTTCTCTCTCTCCTCAATCTATATAATACCATCTCCCGTTGGGTATACAGCAATAATACTGTCACACATACCATACCGCAAGCCCTAAAAAATACCATAAATAGGGTATATTTTCACCAAAAACATGGTATTTTTCCCTTTTCAACAGCTATAACCTAAGTTATAATGTATATATGAAATCTAAGTCACTTGCATTTACCTTGCTTTTTTGTATGCTAAACACTCTTGTTTTTGCCCAACAAAACAGGCAATATGGACTTAATCCTCAGGAACACCTGTATCCGGAGAAAATTCCTGCACAACAAAAAACACCTCTACCCATACAAGTAAGTTACTTTATAGACGAAACAACAGAAATGTCTTTAGAAGAAGTTGCACAACAAAACTTCAAACCAACAAAGCCAAAATTCAATCCTGGATTTTACAAAGGCATTTTGTACATAGAAATAACATTCCGTCATCCCGAACCAAAGCAAGGAGAAGAATTTATTGTTTACCTGGGAGAAGAGCCACTTGACTTTGCAGAACTGTACATTCCCGACCAAAACGGAAAGTGGAAATTCTTTGGAAGAACAGGACGCATGATTTTAAAAACACAAATGACATTACAATCATGGCGGCTCTGTATTCCCTTTGACACATCATTCACAAAAGACACTCTTGATGAAGATGGATTTGAACATATTTTTATTCGAACACAAGCATACATTGGTTCTCCCATAGACATACGCATAGAACCAAGCAGATACTTTTTTTCTCAAACCTACATCATACTGATTACGCAATTTTTACTTATTGGTTTTTACATTGCAATTGCACTCTTTATTTTATTCTACGGAATACGCTCTAAAAGTTTAGTTGCAATCATACTTGGTTGCGGTGCACTCAGTTTAATTTTACTTATTCTTCAGCAAAAAGGATTTGGGCCTGTGTATTTATGGAATGCGTTATCTTCACTTCCTCACAGTCCGCGATTAATTTATTACTTGGGAACAATAACATTTACACTTAACTTTATAGGCTTTGTGTTATTTTCCGCAGAACACACTGCTCTTTCTGTTCCCAACAGATTCATTCCGTTAATGCTGATTATATTATTAATCTTCTTTACCATGTGCATAATCATTCAGTCACCTGTTGTCGTCTTTACTATATTTACCATTCTTACACTTAGCATGACAGCAGCTGCAAGCACAGGACTCATTTACATTCTTACACATCACAAAGAATCGGTTCCCGCTAATTACATAAAAACAGCAATCTGTTGGACCATTGCCTTAGTGGTATTATTCATCTGTCAATTGTTTAGATTTTTGCGCGTATTTTTTGATGTACTGCCCTTCACTCTTTTTGACCGAGACCGCTTTGCAGTTTTAGACATTGTTTTTTTACTGATTACAATTCCTGTGGGACTAAACCTTATAACCAAGCTTTCAAAGAACATACGAAACATGGATACAGAAAACAAATCGCTTACTCAATCACAAGCGCTGTATCGAAACGCAACACGAGATCTTCTTAACTTAAGCAATGTTATCTTAAACACAATTCGTCTTCCACTGCCACAAGACAGATCTTTACTTGAACGAAACAAAACACTCATTGAATCTGCAGCCCTTCATTCCACAGATATACTCAATGCAATTGCCATAGTGCGAGACAATCTTATTCCACCAGCACATCCTATTTTAATCGCTTCATTTTTCAAAAGTTGTATAAAGGCATTCAATACATATTTTGAGGGAAAACAAGACATACTAACATTTAGAACAAACATTCCAGAATCGAAACTGGTATTTGCGAATGAACAATTACTTGAATTTATAATCAAAAACTTCATGCTTAATGTAGTAAATAATTCTCCTCGGATTTATCCCTATGATGTTCACCTAACTGAACACGAAAACACTTTTTTATGTATTCTCAAAACGCCCAACTTCATAAACAACGAACGCATAGAACCGCAACCGCAAAATGTAGAACTAATAGAAGCAGCGGCACACATTTACGGTGGAAGCATTCTTACAGAACAACTTAGCTCTGCGCGGCGACACACACTTTCGCTTACACTCGATGAATCAACAGAAACAGGTATAAAGTATCCTTCAGTGCGTGTTTCAAGTAACGAAGAAGAAATTATGTCTCGCCTTAACAAAACATTAAAGGCTGAACAAAAAATAGAAATTGAAAGCGAACCTATTAACAGAAAAGCAAACATATTTATTATTGAACAGAACATAGAGAGTCGCCGTCTTCTTGAAAACATTTTACGAAAAGAAGCAAACATTTTTTCTATTTCAAACAGAACTGAAGCTTGGGACAATCTACAAAACAAAACAGAAGTTCTTCCAGACATTATCATTATGGAATACAATCTTCCTGCAAAAAACGGAGTCGAACTGCTTACAAAATGCAAAGCTCATCCGCTTATAAAAACAGTTCCAGTCATTGTATTAATAGATGCCCAAGATGCACGCCAAAAAGGAATGATTCTAAAAAACGGAGCAACTGCTTGTATTGTTCGCCCCTTCCACATAAACGAACTCACAAACACCATTCATGCAATTTTGAACACTACACAAATAGCTCGGGAATCAGTTATATCTCATTTACAAACAGCAATGAATATTCCCACTACACAAACAGAAACAAAATCAATTCCCGAAAACGACTATGGACTTTCTGCAAGAGAATGGGAAATTGCACGATTGATTGCAGAAGGAAAAAGCGATAAAGACATTGCTCTCTTGCTTAACATTTCAGTACAGACTGTTTCAACACACAACAAAAAGATTTTCAAAAAAATGAACATTCACAGCAGGGTGGAATTAATGAACAAAATTCGCTAGAATAAGTCTATATGTCAGGAAATACATTTGGTCAAGTTTTTAAGGTTACCACATTTGGAGAAAGTCACGGATTGTCTTTGGGTTGCATTATAGACGGTTGTCCCGCAGGCGTTCATATAGACGAAACGTTTTTACAAAATGAAATGGCAAGACGCAGACCTGGAGCAAA
>DMQP01000092.1 GCA_003455655.1 Treponema sp.
TGTTCAAAGAAAGACAGCAATACAATTACTGTTGGCGGTGTGGCTCCGCTTTCAGGTGGTGTTGCTGTTTACGGTGTTGAATGCAAAAAGGGTATTGATCTTGCTGTAGAAGAAATCAATGCTGCTGGTGGTGTTAACGGAAAGAACATTGTGTTTGTATGTGAAGACGATGAAGGAGATCCTGCAAAGTCTGTAAACGCTTACACAAAACTGACTACTTCTAACGGTGTTAAATACATCATTGGTTCACTGACTTCTGGTGCAACTATTTCTATTACTTCACTGGCTCAGGCAGATGGTGTTGTTCAGATTGCACCTGCTGCAACTGCTGTTGCTGTTACCGAAGCTGGTAATTACATTTTCCGTGCTTGCTACACAGACCCCTTCCAGGGAAAAGTTGGCGGAAAATTTGCTGCTGCAAACTTGGGTGCAACAAAAGCTGCTATTCTCTACGACATTGGAAACGACTACTCTGTTGGACTTAAAGAAAACTTTGTTACCGAATTTACTGCTAACGGTGGAACAATCGTAGCTGCTGAATCTTATAACACTGGCGACAATGACTTTAATGCTCAGCTTACAAAAATTAAGACAGCTGCTCCAGATGTAGTTTATCTTCCTGATTATTACGGAACTGTTGCTCTTATTGCAAAACAGCTTCGTGCTCAGGGTATTACTGTTCCTGTAGTTGGTGCAGACGGATGGGATGGATTGAGCGACAAAAATGCTGATGACAGCGTTATGCCTGGTTACTATTCAAACCACTATGCTACCGACAGCGACAATGCAAAAGTTAAACAGTTTGTTTCTAACTTCAAAGCAAAGTATGGTGAAAACCCCAACGCTTTTGCTGCTTTAGGATACGACAGTATGTACATGCTTCGTGACGCAATCGTAAAGGCTGGTTCAGAAGAAGCTGCTGCTGTTCGCGATGCTCTTGAAGCAACTAACGGTGATTATGTAACTGGTCACCTTACTTTCGATGCAAACCATAACCCCATTAAATCTGCTGTTATGTTGCGCATTCAGAAAGATGCAAGCGGTGCTTTGACATCTGTTTACGACTCAACAGTTGATATCAAAAAATAAAAAAATAACTGCTTCGTTTTGTGAAACCATCTGTCGCATTTGCAACAGATGGTTTTTTTGTGTATAATGAATTAAAAATGTTTTGGAGGATATGGTGGATACTTTTTTAAAGCAGCTGGTCAACGGCCTGTCACTTGGCAGTATCTACGCATTGATTGCGCTGGGCTATACCATGGTGTATGGCATTGTAAAACTTATTAACTTTGCTCATGGCGATGTTATGATGGTTGGTGCCTATGCAGGATATTTTGTTCTTGTTGCAATGGGACCACAAGTTACTCCCCTTAGTTTGACACTTGCATTTATTGTTGCAATGGTTGCCTGTGCTTTGCTAAGTCTTTTGATTGAACGTTGTGCGTATCGTCCTCTTAGATCTGCTCCCCGACTAAATTCGCTTATTACCGCAATTGCTGTGGAACTTATTTTACAAAACACAATGCGTGTTCTTCCCTTCGTAGGTCCAGATCCTCGTCAGTATCCAACAATGCCTACAAAAGTGCATGTGTGGTCAACTGCAGCATACCCTGACGGTTTGTTCTCTATTTCAAACATTCAGATTTTAGTTATTGTTCTGTCTTTAGTGCTTATGATTTTCCTCAATGTTCTTATCAATTACACAAAGACAGGAAAAGCAATGCGCGCTGTAAGTTACGACATGGGTGCTGCAAGTCTTATGGGCGTAAGTGTAAACAAAACAATTGCTATAACCTTTGTTATAGGTTCTGTGCTTGCAGGTGCTGGCGGTGTTTTGTATGCAAGTGCGTATCCACGAATTGAACCTACTATGGGATACATTCCTGGACTAAAGGCCTTTGTTGCTGCTGTTTTAGGTGGCATAGGTTCTATTCCTGGTGCTATGGTAGGCGGTGTTATTTTGGGCGTTGCAGAAACAATGACAAAAGCTTATGTGTCTTCTCAGTATGCAGATGCAATTTCCTACTGTATCCTTATTGTAATTCTTTTAGTTAAACCTGCTGGTCTTTTAGGAAAAAAGCAAGTGGTAAAGGTATAAGGAGAAGATGATGCAAAATAAAGTTTTACGAAATATGCTGATTCCCGGAGTAGTTGCACTTGCTTGTGTACTTCTTCCCTTTATTCTTATCGATTTCAAAATTATTAAACCCTACGCTGCACAGATTCTTACACTGGGTGCTGTTAATGCTATAATGGCAATTTCAGTTAATGTTGTCTGTGGAGTAACTGGTCAGCTTTCACTTGGTCAAGCAGGTTTTCAGGCTATAGGAGCTTATGCAGTTGTTCTTCTTACTTCATCATGTCATGTTCCTCTTCCTGTAAGCATTGTACTTGCTGGTCTTGTTGCTGCTCTCTTTGGACTTATTATTGGTTTTCCAACACTTAAACTAGAAGGTGACTATCTTGCAATTGTAACGCTTGCCTTTGGAGAAATTATCCGTGTAATTTTGGTTAACTTAAAATCAATTACAGGTGGTCCCAATGGAATGCGCTTTTTAACATTTAAGAATTCAGTTCCTGCAGGACACGGAACAGCAGTTGCTTATCTTACCATTGTTGGAAGTCTGGTGATTATTATTGTTCTGTTCCAAAACTTTTTGCGTTCAACTTATGGAAGGGCAATTCTTGCAGTTCGTGAAGATCCTGTTGCAGCAAACAGTAACGGTATTTTTGTTTTCCGTAATAAAATGGTTGGATTTGTTATAGCTTCTTTTATTGCGGGAGTTGGTGGTGCGCTCTATGCTCCGTTGATTGGATTTATTCAGCCTAAGATTTTCGACTTTAACGCTTCTATAAACGATTTGATTTATGTTGTTCTTGGTGGAATGGGTAGCATGACTGGTTCTGTACTTGCAGCCTTTGTGCTTACTGGTCTTCAAGAGGGATTACGTTTCTTAAAAGATTATCGTCTGCTTATTTATCCAGTTATTCTGATTGTAATGATGCTCTTTAGACCTCAAGGACTTTTGGGTAACAGAGAAATTTCTTTTGTAAAAATATGGGATTCAATTCCACAGCTTTGGAAAAAAATCTTCGCTAAAAAAACACAGGAGGTGCAGTAATGGTTCAGAATGAAGAACGAGAATTATTGCTTCGTGCAAAAGACATCTCTATTGTGTTTGGTGGTTTGCGAGCCGTAAGTGATTTTAGTCTTGACTTGTACAAAGGTGAACTGGTTGGTTTAATTGGTCCTAATGGAGCAGGAAAGACAACTGTTTTCAATATGTTCTCTGGTGTTTACAAACCTACTTCTGGTGCTATTACTTTTGTAGGACGTAACGGAAACCTTGAACTTATAAACAAAAAAACTCCAGCTCAGTTGAATCAAATAGGTATTGCTCGTACTTTCCAAAATATACGTCTTTTTGAAAACTTGTCTGTAGCCGACAACGTAAAAATTGCACTGCACCAAACACGAATGGTTAATCCTTTTGATGTTTTGTTCCGAACTTCACGCTTTAGACGCGACGAAGAAATGATGCAGAGTAAAGTTGAACGCTTGCTTGATTTGTTTGGCATTGTTGCAAAAAAAGATGATCTTGCAAAAAATCTTCCCTATGGTGAACAGCGTAAACTTGAAATAGCTCGTGCACTTGCAAGTAATCCAAAGCTTTTGTTGCTTGACGAACCTGCAGCTGGAATGAATGGTCAAGAAACAGAAGAACTTATGAAACTTATTACTTTTATTCGCAAAGAGTTTAATCTTACTGTTCTTCTTATTGAACATGATATGAAACTGGTTATGGGAATTTGCGAACGTCTTATGGTGTTAAGTTATGGACGCATTATTGCAAGCGGAACTCCTCAGCAGATTCAAAATGACCCAGCTGTTATAAAAGCATATTTGGGTTCAGATTTTGAAATTGCCAAAGGAGGTAACGAATGAGCATGCTTAAAGTAAAAGATTTAGTTGTTTCTTATGGAGCCATTAAAGCTCTTCACGGAATTTCTTTTACCGTAGATGAGGGCGAGGTTATTTCTCTTATTGGTTCAAACGGTGCTGGAAAAACAACAACACTTCATTCAATAAGCAATCTTATAAAAAAAGAAAGTGGCTCTATTTTCTTTGAAGGGGAAGATATTACAAATCTTTCGGCAGACAAAATTGTTCGTCGTGGTTTAGTACAAGTTCCCGAAGGTCGCCGTGTATTTGCAAATCTTACGGTTAAAGAAAATCTTGAAATGGGTGCTTATGTTCGTTCAGATAAAGCTGGCATTAAACAGGATATGGATTGGGTTTTCTCTCTCTTCCCTCGCTTAAAAGAACGAGTGCGTCAAAATGCAGGAACATTAAGTGGCGGTGAACAACAGATGCTTGCTATGGGTCGAAGTCTTATGACAAAACCAAAACTGCTTTTACTTGATGAACCCAGTATGGGACTTGCTCCTATTTTAGTAGATGAAATTTTTGACATTATAAAAAAGATTTCTTCTACAGGAACAACAATTCTTTTAGTTGAACAGAATGCATACAAAGCACTTTCTATAGCAAATAGAGCTTACATTCTTGAAACAGGTTCTGTTATTAAGAGTGGAAGTGCTTCAGACTTAATTCGTGACGATGCAGTTAAATCTGCATATTTGGGTGGTTAATACAGGAGGTAGAGGTATGTTAGTAAAAGATGTTATGACACGCAATCCAGTAACTGTTACTCCGGAAACAAGTGTTACCGAAGCAAAAAATTTAATGACACGCAGTAAAGTTGGAAAACTTCCTGTTGTAGATAAAAACGGAACTCTTGTGGGCATTATTACTGGAAGTGATTTAGTAAAAGCAACTCCGAGCGATGCAACAACACTCGATATGTTTGAGTTAAGTTATTTGTTAAGTAAGTTGACTGTAGAAAAAGTAATGCACAAAGATGTTAAGGTTGTAGGAGAAGACGAAACTATTGAAGAAGCTGCTTTGCTTATGGCAGACTACAGCATCTCAAGTCTTCCTGTTATTACAAATAATCTTGTTGTGGGCATTATTACAGAAGGCGATCTGTTTAAAGCCTTTATTGATATGTTTGGAACTCGTTACGCTGGTGTTCGTGCAACTTTTGTTATGGGCGATATTCCTGGTGCTTTGAATCAAGTAACACAACGTCTTGCTCAGATTCAGTGTAACATTGTGTCTTTGGTAACAGCAGACTTGCTTAATTCAAGTGAACGAAAAGTAACT
>DMQP01000056.1 GCA_003455655.1 Treponema sp.
TGAAGATAGTCGAGTTTAGAACGGATACCATTTATATCACCACAACCATCACCATCAGAATCACAAAAACCTTTTATCCAAATATGATATATTGCTTCTTGCTTCCACCAGGCGTCAGAAAGATTTTTACTCTGATTTTTTATGGAACCAGAACAGGCAGTTGTAATTGCACATAAAAAAAGTGCTGTCAGTAAAGTTATAGTACGAAAGTTCTTTTTCATACACTTAGTATAACATGACATATTGCAGTTGTAAAATTTCAAATAAGGGTTTACAATAAAGCATACTATATTTTTGGAGGATAACATGGCAAAGAAAAATTCTTCTGTGCTGGGGTATCTGTTTGTGATTGGTTGTGCAATTACAGCAATTGGTTTTGTTCTGCCTATTTTTAGTGCAAACATTTTAGGACTTGCAAAAGCATCTGTTAACGGTTTTAACCTTGTAGGAAAGGGAGATTCTGCAATGAAGGTTGCTGCTCTCCTTGTTTTCATTGGTGCTGTTGCAGGAATTGCTTTAGAGTTTATTCCCGTTTCTCTGCCTAAAATTGTTAAACTGATTGCTTTAATTATAAGTGTTGCAGGCGGTCTTTACTGCTTCTTTAACACAAGCGATCTTGGTCTTAAAATTGCTGGTAAAGTTCTTGCACCTGGCTTTTACCTTATTATTGCAGGCTGGGTTGTAGCACTGGTTGGTTGGCTTTTAGACAATAAGTAACATTCAAAGACATACAGTCAGCGGTATGTCTTTACATACTTGTTGACTGTATCGGTTTTTATTTCTTTCAAAAACAATCACTTCCCATAAAAATTCCCCTAAACCTTGAAAAAAATCCCACTTTTCACTATCATGCAACATTACTAGCGGTTTTGGGTTCTAATTGACTGTAATGAGGAAGACAAATGAATTTTCTGAATGATTATGTAGAGAATTTTGACAAATGCACGACCTACGAGGAAATGCGCAAATACTATAAACTGAAGTGTCCTGAGAATTTCAACTTTGCATACGATATCATAGACCGCTACGCAAAAGAAGAGCCGCAAAAAAGAGCTATTGTTTGGTGTAACGATAAGGGTGAAGAAAAAACCTTTACTTTCAAAGAAATTTCTGAATACACACAAAAGACTGCAAACTTTTTAGTTGCTCACGGAATAAAAAAAGGCGATACCGTTATGTTGGTTTTGCGCCGTCGCTATGAGTTCTGGTTTTTTATTTATGCATTAAATCGCATTGGAGCTATTGCTATTCCTGCAACCTATCTTCTTCTTCAGTCTGACTACGAATACCGCAACAAGGCTGCCGATGTAAAAATGATTGTTACCTTTGACGACGACCGTGTTTACAAAAACATAGAAGGCGCTCTGCCCTCTTCTCCATCTGTAAAAACCTTAGTAACAGTTGGACAAAAGCGTGAAGGCTGGGTTAGTTTTCATGACGAAATTGAACAGTTTTCAGCAGACTTTCCTCGTCCTACTGGAGAAAACGCAACTCACAACAACGACCCCATGCTCATCTACTTTACTTCGGGAACTTCTGGTTACCCCAAGATGGCATTACACGACTTTACTTACCCCTTAGGACACATTACTACTGGCAAACTGTGGCACGGTGTTATTGACGACGGACTACATCTTACCCTTGCAGAAACAGGTTGGGCTAAAGCTGGTTGGGGAAAGATTTACGGTCAGTGGATTGCAGGAACCGCTCAATTTATTTATGACTTTGATACTTTCCGTGCAACCTACATTTTACAAATGGTAGAAAAATACCACATTACTACTTTCTGTGCACCGCCAACAGTATACCGTTATTTAATTAGACAAGATCTGTCAAAGTTTAATTTGTCTTCACTGGTAAAATGTACAACTGCTGGTGAACCGCTTAACGGTGAAGTGTACCGCAAGTGGCTTGAGCAAACAGGTCACAAAATTTACGAAGGCTTTGGACAGTCAGAATCTTCGGTTATTATTGGAAACTTCCCTGGTATGGAACCACGTCCTGGTTCTATGGGTAAACCCGCTCCCGGTTACGATGTAGAAATTGTTCATCCCGATGGAAGTCGCTGTGCTCCTCACGAAAACGGAGAAGTCATTATCCATGTAGAAAACGGAAAACCCTTTGGTCTTCTTGCAGGATATTATAAAAATCAGGAAGAAACAGACAAAGCCTTTGCTGGTGGTATATACCGAACAAAAGACATTGCCTACTACGATGAAGATGGATACATGTGGTTTGTTGGCCGCAATGATGATGTTATAAAAACTGCTGGTTACCGTGTAAGTCCTTTCGAAGTAGAAAGCATTTTACAACAGCACCCAGCCGTTTTGGAATGTGCCGTTACTGGTGTTCCCGACAAAAGACGTGGCAACATAGTTAAAGCAACTATCGTACTTACTGCAGGCTACGAAGCAACCACAGAACTTGAACACGACATTCAGGAATATGTTCAGAAGAACACAGCATCCTACAAACGCCCCAAGTTGATTGAGTTTGTAAAAGAATTACCCAAAACAACAAGCGGTAAAATCAAACGCAACACAATCCGCGATGAAGACGCAAAGAAAGTGTCGCAGTAAACGGTAGACTTAACCTTTAAATGTATAGCCGGCTTTTTGAATTACCTCAGCAAGAACTGCATCATCTATGTTTTTGTTGCAGGTAATACGAACCGATGCTGTATCATGATTTGCAACAGCCGAAGTAATTCCATCAACAGCCTCTAAGGCTTCTTTAACATGAGCTTCACAGTGAGAACACATCATTCCTTCTACGCGAATCGTTCTTTCCATTGATTCCTCCTTTGGTAGTTTTTCAATATACACTGATTTTCTTTTTTTGTCATGGCGACTGTCATGTATGTTCAAAAGGTTAAGACGCAGTGCATTGGTTACTACAAAGAAACTAGAAAGACTCATTGCAAGCGCACCCATCATGGGGTTAAGACTAAGCCCCAGCGAAGAATACCAGACTCCTGCTGCAACGGGTATAAGCACAATGTTGTAAATAAATGCCCAAAACAAATTTTCTTTTATGTTACGCAAAGTCGCTCGGCTTAAACGCACAGCAGCACTTACATCGCTTAACTTACTGTTAACCAAAACAACATCAGCCGCATCAATTGCAATATCAGTTCCCGCACCTATAGCAATACCAACATGCGCTCGAGTAAGAGCAGGAGCATCGTTAATTCCGTCACCAGTCATAGCAACAAGACCCTTTTGCATCAATCGTTTAACATAAGCTTCTTTTTGTTCAGGAAGTACTTGCGAAACAACAGTAGCAATTCCAACCTTCTGTGCAACCGCATTAGCTGCTTTTTCAGAATCTCCTGTTAACAGAACGGTCGCTATGCCCATGTTAGTAAGTTGACGAACCGCTTCTTTACTGTCTGCTTTTATTGTATCAGTTAGTGCTATAATACCCAGACAAAGGCTTTGACGAGAAAAAGCAACAGTCGTTTTTCCTACAGCACTTAATGCTTCTGAAGCTTCTATTAATTTCTGGGGAACAGAACCTGCTTGCTCTTTCATAAAAGAAAGGCTTCCTGCGCACAAAGACTGCTCTTTTTCTTGAACCTTCGCAACAACACCGTGACCAGACAAAGCCTTAAAATCAAAAACAGGTTCGCTCTGTAAGCCTTTAGAAAGTGCATAAGAGACAATTGCTTTTGCAAGAGGATGTTCACTTTTTGCTTCAACCGAAAGCGCTGTCTGTAAAAGTTCGTCTTCAGAAATTCCATCTGCGGTAATTACATCTGTGACTTGGGGTTTTCCTTCTGTTACTGTTCCTGTTTTATCGAAGGCAACAATCTGAGTTCTTCCGGTTTGTTCAATACTTTCTGCTGTTTTAAAAAGAATTCCGTTTTTAGCACCAACTCCATTTGCAACCATAATAGCAACCGGAGTCGCAAGTCCTAAAGCACAAGGGCAACTTATAACAAGAACTGCAATTGCACGGGAAAGAGCAAAATCAATTTCTTTACCCACCAAGAGCCAGACAAGGCAAGTACATAAGGCAATTGCCATTACCGAAGGAACAAAAACAGCACTTACTTTATCTGCAATTTTTGCAACAGGAGCCTTTGTATTTGCGGCATCACTTACCAATTGAATTATTTGAGAAAGCGTTGTGTCTTTTCCTACTCGTGTTGCACGGCAAGTTAAAAATCCAGACATATTGAGCGTTGCTGCACTTACTGAAGAACCAAGACTTTTATCAACAGGAATACTTTCTCCGGTAAGAGCACTTTCATCTAC
>DMQP01000153.1 GCA_003455655.1 Treponema sp.
AAGGAGCCTTTACTGGTGCCGATCACTTACAAAAGGGACGCTTTGAACTTGCACATGGTAGTTCAATTTTCTTAGATGAAATTGGTGAAATAAACCAAAGTGTGCAAATAAAAATTCTTCGTGTTCTTCAGGAAAAAAAGTTTGAACGGGTAGGTGGAGAACAGACTCTTGAAGTTGATGTTCGTGTTATTGCTGCAACAAATCGTAACCTTGAAGAAGAAGTAAAAAAAGGTACTTTCCGAGAAGACTTATACTATCGCCTCAATGTTATTCATATTCATGTTCCGCCACTAAGAGAACGCAAAGACGACATTCCTCTTTTAATGGCATCTTTTCTTGAAGAGTTTAACCGTGAAAACGCTAAGCATATTACCGGAGTTGATTCTCGTGCAAAAGCGGCTCTTTTCAAATACAACTGGCCTGGTAACATTCGAGAGTTACGCAACTGTATGGAAAGTGCTGTGGTTATGTGTGGAACAGATACTATTACGCTTGACGATTTACCGCCATCTGTTTCGCAAGCAAGTGGAGAAGAAGCTGTTTCTATTCCCGTGGGAACACCTCTTGAAGAAGCGGAAAAAATGCTTGTTCAGGCAAATCTTGCTGCTAACCGCAACAACAAAAGTAAAACCGCAGAAGTGTTGGGCATAGGTCGTAAAACATTGCAACGAAAACTTTCAGACTGGGGCATGGACGGTTCAGATGGAAACGATGTATGACAAACTGGGAGACTTACTCAGTCAAACTTTAGAAAACGGCCACATTCCTTTTGTAAAGGTTCCCAAAGAAGAAAAGCAAGCGCAAGAAGAGATTTCAAAACAGAAAGAAAATCATACGGAAAAAAAGAGTTCACCTCATTGTGAAGAAAAAAAAGAAAATGTAAGCGATGATTTTGCTTCCTTTCGCAAAAAAAAGAGGCGCACTTACACCATCTATCGCTCAGTTCCTCCTCAGATTGCTTCTTGTTATGCACTTTTGAATATACCTTATGATGCAGACAAAAAGCAGGTTAAAGCAGCATACAAACAGTTGTTAAAAGATTTACATCCAGACAGACATAGTGCAAGTCCTGCTGAACTTTCTGCCGCTACCGAACGCACTCAGCAAGTGGTAGAAGCTTATAAACAAATTCTTCAGTTTTTAAAATAAAAAAGGGCCGGTTCTAAAAGAGCTTTCCACACTTTTCAAACGAAACAAATGTTTCCGTTCGTGCATCTCTTTTAAAATTCCGAACCCATATATACGCTGCATTGACCACGTCGTTGCAGTACTCTGTCGGAACGGCATGACACCGCCCGCAGTTTACCAATTAAATAACTGTTCCGTCGGGAATAACCGCAAACTTACGGATAACGATGATGCCGTCTGCACTGTAGAACAGTCCGTGATCGCCATCTTCGTATTTTTTTCCTGTAACATTTATACAGCAGTTGTTGCCGATGTGAGCATTTTTGTCGATGATAGCTTTGCCGATTTTACAGCCTTTGCCAATTCCTATGTTAGGAATGCCTTTTGCTTTGTTTTCTGCAAGTTGTTCTTCGTTTTCGTAGAAGTCTGCACCCATCATGATGACGCCGTTTAAATCACAACCTTCGTTGATAATAGAACGCACACCAATAACAGAGCGCTGAATGCGAGAATTAGTAATGACACATCCTTCGCTTGAAAGAGAAGAGGTCATATCTGCATTGTTGATTTTGCTTGGCGGCAAGTTGCGCATGTCTGTGTAGATAGGTTTGTTTTCGTCATAGAAGTTAAAGCTTGGAACTGGATTGGTAAGATCAAGTGTAGCTTCGTAGAATGAACGAATGGTACCAATGTCTTCCCAGTAACCGTTAAAGATATAGCTGTTAACTTGTTTTTTGCCCAAGGCTAAAGGAATAATTTCTTTACCGAAGTCTTTGTATTCGTTGTCCAGCATTTCTTCCATTGTGTCTGCATTGAAAATGTAGATACCCATAGAAGCAAGATATTCAAGGTCTTTTGGAAGATCGCCACGTGCTTGTGCAGGGATTTTCCATTCGTCGATGTTCATGTCTTTTGCGGGCTTTTCAAGGAATTCGGTAATGTGGTTTTCTTTGTCAACTTTCATAATACCGAAGCCAGAAGCATCGCTACGGTTTACTGCCTTTGCTGCAATAGTAATGTCGGCGCCACTTGCAATATGCTGATTCATGAACTCTTTTAAGTCCATGCGGTAGAGCTGGTCGCCTGAAAGAATAATGTAGTGGGTTGGCTTTTGCACTTTAAAGTGAATGAAGTTTTTGCGAACAGCATCTGCAGTTCCTTCATACCAGCCTGAATGTTCTAGTGTTTGTTCTGCTGCCAAAATTTCAACAAAGCCACGACTAAAGCGGTCAAAGTTGTAAGCATTGGTAATGTGCAAGTGCAGGGAAGCAGAGTTGAACTGTGTTAAAAGATAAATCTTGCGGTATCCGGAGTTGATACAGTTAGAAATAGGAATATCTACAATTCTATATTTTCCACCAAAGGGAACAGCAGGTTTTGAGCGTTCTTTGGTAAGCGGGTACAGGCGTGTTCCTTTTCCTCCTCCCAGGATAATTGCCAGTACGCGTGGTTCATCTTTTGTGTGTTTTGTCATAGTATTAAATCCTCTATTTAAAGTACTGCTTAAATTATAAGCCTGATTTTTAAATTTTGCAAGTTTTTTTTATGATTTATTTTTGATTTGGGTCAAGCAAGATATTCTTCTTCCAACATGGCAAGATAGTCTTTTTTAGGCATAGGACGTGCGTAGTAGAAGCCTTGTGCTATGTCGCAGCCCATTGTTCGCAGGAATTGAGCTTGTTCTTTGGTTTCAACACCTTCTGCAACGGTTTTCATGTTGAGTTTTTTTGCCATATCTATAACAGAGGTTATAATGACAGCTTCTTTACTGTTGTTTTCTCCGTCAGACAAAAATCCCTTGTCTAACTTGATAACATCTGCGGGCATGTCTTTAAGCAAGTTGAGCGAAGAAAAACCAGAGCCAAAATCATCAACTGAAATAGAAAAGCCAACACGCTTCATGTCATTCATTGCGCGAATAAGACGCTTTTTGTTTTCGAACATAACCGTTTCAGTAAGTTCAACTTCAATATGATTAGGAAGAATGTTGTATTTAGACACAATGCGTTGTAAGTCACGAATAAGGTTTGGATTCATCAAGTGTGTGCGTGACAAGTTGAATGAAATAGTAAGTGGCATTGGACAGGTTCCATCAGAAGCTGCGTGAGACCAATCATCAAGGAAGTGGCAGACTTCTTCCAAAACGGAAATATCTATTTTTTGAATAAAGCCATTGTGTTCAAAGAGGGGAACAAAAGAATCTGGTGTCATAAGCCCACGGTCTGGTTTGTTCCAACGAATAAGGGCTTCTGCTCCCATGATTTTTCCGTTGTCGAAATAGACTTTAGGTTGGAAGTACACTTCGAACTCTTTGTTTTCAATTGCTTTATCCATGGACAGGGTTATTTCTTTTTTAAGTTCATTTTCTTCGTCCATAGCTTTTGTGTATTCCATAACACGGTGTGTTAGTACGTTTTCCTTACCAATCTTACGGGCAATGTTTGCTTTGTCGATCATGTTGGTAAGATCACCAGAAGGATCTGTAATGTAATATACACTTGTGCTGAATGTTAGCGTGTAGCGTGTAGGCAGCAGTTCTTGAATTTGGCGAGGCATTGTTGTCATTTGGTAAACTCGTTCTTCAATGAGCGGAAGTAACTGCGGATTTTTTGTAAACAGAATAAAGGTGTCTGCATAGTAGCGACACAAAATTTCTCCGTCTTGAAGTTGAGAAGAAAAGTGATTTGCTAATTCAAGAAGCAGAAGGTTTCCGCGAGAAAAACCGTAGCTGTCGTTGATGAAATTAAAGTTATCAACATTGAGCATGAGGAACATGTATTCATCTGGATTTGCATTGCGAAGTATTTGACGAACATCATGTTTGAATTTTGCAAATGTGGGTAAACCAGTTATATCATCTAACTCAATACTGCGAACACTTTTTCTGAGATTGTACAAAATGATAAGCGCAGCTAACGATGCAGCGGCGACACAAGCAACGGCGATACAAACAGCAATTACTATGGCTGTATAATTCATTGACACTTCCTGAATACTTTTTTCACTCTCTAATGGTGATTATATCATAAACTATCGGAAAAGGCAAAGGAAAAAAATACATGAACTCAGGGTTTAGCAAAATCTCCAATATGTAAAAATCGCTAACATTGTAATTTTAAATACCGATACTGTTTGTAAGGATTAGATTATAACAAGAAGAGGTACTTGATGATTCGAGGATGGTACATTGGTGCAAGTGGCATGAATGCGGAACAGAACAGACTGGACGCAATTGCCAATAACCTTGCAAACGTGGATACTACCGGTTACAAACGAGATGTTTCGGTAAGTAAGAATTTCAGTCAGTTGCTTTTACGACGCACTCAGTCAGATGGAATTATTACGACATCTTTAGGTTCCTATGATGTTGCTCCGATTGTAGGAACGATTGATTTGGGTGTTGAGACAAATGAACTGTACACTGACTTTGAGCAGGGTTCGTTCAAAGTAACTGACACTAAGACAGACATGGCACTGGCAAGTGAAGGCTTTTTTGTTGTGCAAACTCCCGATGGAGAACGCTTTACTCGTAACGGAAGTTTTGTGCTTGGGAAAGAGGGTATTCTTATGACTAAAGACGGATATCCTGTCTTAGGTGAAAACGGACCTATTGCACTTGCAGATGATAAGTTTTATGTCAACGAAGATGGCATGATTTATACCCAAGACGAAAATGTTTTGGTTGACCGCTTTAAAATTGTTCGCTTCGACAATGAACGTTATTTGAAAAAACAGGGCGAATCAATGTGGAATTCAAATGAGTATTCAGGCGACTATCATATTGCCGAAGGTGATGAAAGACCGCGTATGGTTCAGGGATATATCGAAACCAGTAACGTAAATGTCGTAAACGAAATGGTTCGCATGATAGAAGTTAACCGCGCTTATGAAGCAAACCAAAAATCAGTTCAAAGTCAAGATTCTATGATGGATACGCTTTGGAACCGTGTGGCTCAGGTTAACATCTAGTAGGGGGAAAGTATGGTAAGAAGTTTATGGACCGCTGCAACCGGCATGAACGGTCAGCAAGCAAATATAGATACAATTTCAAACAACCTGTCAAATGTTAACACAACAGGCTATAAACAGCATCGTGTAGAATTTGAAGACCTTCTGTATCAGAATGTAAAACTTGCAGGAACACCAGCAACAGAAGAAACTGTTACTCCTGTGGGAATACAAATGGGTACTGGTGTTAAAGTTGGTGCAACTCAGCGCATTATGACACAAGGTTCTTT
>DMQP01000101.1 GCA_003455655.1 Treponema sp.
TTTTTGTTCCATAAGAGCAGAAATTTCATCGAAGCGTTTTTGCAAGGTGTCAGTAATGCCGTTTTGCATAAGGTCACAAATTTCTTCGTACTGACGAATGAGCGAAAGTTTTGGTGAATCTGATTTGAAGATGTGTTGGCGGATTGTGTCTTCTGCGTTAAAGCTTATGTCTTGCGGTAAAAAAGAAACACCTGCTTCTTTATTTATAACAACACTTCCTTCGTCTGGAGAAAGCACTCCTGCTATGGTATTGAGCAGTGTAGATTTTCCTGTTCCGTTACGACCAATGAGTGCAACTTTGTCTCCTGCATCAAGTCCAAAAGTTACGCCAGAAAACAAAGGCTTTTCCCGTCCAATGCGTGAAAGATTATTGACAGACAAAAGATTCATGGGCTTAGTGTAGCATAGAACGTCAATGTGTTCTACTTTACATTTACAACAAAATCCAGTACACTCAAAAACCAGTTTGGGGATATAGCTCATCTGGTAGAGCGACAGGTTCGCAATCTGTAGGTGGTCGGTTCGAGTCCGATTATCTCCACTAGAACCTCGATTATCTCCACAAGAAATGATGAGCATGCGGAATAAAATACTACTGCTTCTTCTGATACTTCTCTGTGCAAGTGCTTGTAAGCACGAAACAAATCACTACATTGGAACAAAAAGTCCTTCTGAAAAAAAAGATGTGGGTGATATTGTCTTTTCTGACGGAAGTTCTACTCCTTACACAAAAGAACTTACGCTTACAGACGCTCAAAAAAAAGAGGTTCTTGCAGTTATTTTTTACACAGGTCGTGCTTGTTCAAATAAAAATAAAAAACGTACCCTTGGAGTTGGTTTGCATTTTTTGCCCCAACGATGTGCTTGGTCTTTGAGTAGTGCCAATGGTTCAAAGCTTTGTGTTGATTCAATTGTTTGTACGGCTAAGCGGAAGGGAAAGAGGATAACTTTTAAAGGCGATGTTGATGGAAGCGACAACTTTGTTCAACTAGCTTTCTTTTTGCGTGATTCTGATGCTTGTAGTGGTGATGATACTTCACTGTCTGCTTTGTATCCTGCTTTTGACTATGCACAAAAATATGAAGCTTTTTCTTTTAGCGAAGGATGGTATCTTCCTTCTATTGCAGAATTATATGAATTGTTTGCTCATAAGTCTTCGGTGGAAGATGCGCTTTTGTTGTGTGGAGGAACTTCTTTTGCTGACAAGTGGTTTTGGTCTTCAAGCCAGTGTTCGTCTAGCAGACTGAATGCCTATGATCTGAATTTTATAGCAGGCGATTGGAATGAAAACAATAAGTTCTATGAAGAATATGTTTGTGTCATTCGCGAATTCTAACAGTTGAAACATTCAGATAAAAGTCATATACTTTCTTTACTATGGATAAAGATTTTGAAGCATTGGACAGTGTTGTTGGTCGTATTCCTGACTTTCCTAAGCAGGGAGTTTTGTTTTATGACATTACTGGAATTCTGCGTCACCCAGAAGCATTCAAATACTGCATTGACCGCATGGAAGAAATCTATAAGAACAAAAAGATTGATGCCGTAGCAGGAATTGAAAGCCGTGGATTTATCTTTGCTGCTCCCTTTGCCGAACGCATGGGAATCCCTCTTGTTTTAATCCGCAAAAAGGGAAAACTTCCTGGAAAAACGTATAGCTGTAAGTATGCTCTTGAATATGGTAGTGCTGAGGTTGAAGTTCACTGTGCCGACATTCAAAAGGGTCAGAACATTCTTCTTATTGATGATTTAATTGCAACGGGCGGAACACTTAAGGCTGCAAAAAATTTGGTAGAGCAGGGCGGTGCTTGCGTTACCGATGTTTTTGGCGTTATAGGACTTCCTTTCCTTAATTATGAACAGGCACTTTCTCCCCTTACGGTTACTACGCTTATTAACTATAATTCTGAGAAGATGTCTTAAATACCTTTGTGGTATTGATACAATCTGGAAAAAGCGCTATACTCAGCGCATAATCTTTCTATAAAGATAGGAGTTTTTTTATGGCTAATGTTAGAGTTGCTATCAACGGATTTGGTCGCATCGGTCGTTTGGCATTCCGTCAGATGTTCGACGCAGAAGGTTACGATGTAGTAGCCATCAACGATCTTACCAGCCCCAAAATGCTGGCTCACCTCTTGAAGTATGACACCGCTCAGGGTGGATTTGCTGGAAAAATCGGCGAAGGAAAACACACTGTTTCTGCTACCGACGATTCAATCATCGTTGACGGTAAAGAAATCAAAATTTATGCTGAAAAAGATGCAGCTAACTGTCCTTGGGCAGCAAACAAAGTAGATGTTGTTCTTGAATGTACAGGTTTCTACACATCAAAAGAAAAGTCAGAAGCACACATCAAGGCTGGTGCTCGCAAAGTTGTTATTTCAGCTCCTGCTGGAAACGACCTGCCTACAATCGTTTACAATGTAAACCACAAAACTCTTAAGCCCAGCGATACAATCATCTCTGCAGCTTCTTGTACAACTAACTGTCTGGCTCCTATGGCACAGGCACTTAACAACTACGCTCCTATTCAGAGCGGTATCATGAGCACAATCCATGCTTACACTGGTGACCAGATGATTCT
>DMQP01000094.1 GCA_003455655.1 Treponema sp.
TGATCGGCACCAGTAAAGGCTCCTTTTTCGTGACCAAACAATTCACTTTCAAGCAATGTTTCACTCAGAGCTGCACAGTGCACGAAGATCATGTTTTTGTCTTTTCGCGAAGAAAGATTGTGTATGGCGTTAGCTACCAGTTCTTTACCGACACCGCTTTCTCCAGTAATAAGAACACTTGCCTTTGAGTCTGCAACTTTGCGAATTGTTTCCTGAACACGACGCATAGCCTGAGAAGTTCCAATCATCTGTTTAAGTGCAGAACTATCTTGCAATTCTTGTTTTAACTGCTGATGCTGAAGACTCATTTCCCTTCCAGCAAGAGCACGTTTTACAATAAGGCCTAATTGTTCAAGGTTAAGCGGTTTTGTTAAAAAATCATAAGCACCGTGACGCATTGCATCAACAGCAGCATCAATACTTCCGTGACCTGTCAAAATAATCACAGGAATTCCAGGCGTTTCTGCAGTAACTTTTTTAAGAACTTCTTCTCCACTTATGCCTGGCATACGTAAATCAGTAATAACTAAATCAATGTCGCCCTTTTCTATAAGCGCAAGACCTTCTTGACCAGTTGCAGCTGTTTTTACCGTATAGTCTTCTAGTTCAAAATTTGCAGCAAGACCTTCGCGGATGTTTTTTTCATCATCAATAATCAAAAGAGTAAATTTCATTCGCTTTCTCCTGTTACATCTTCAAGTAAGAGTGTGCGCTTTTGTGGTAAAGGAATAGAAATGGTAAAGACAGTTCCGTGGCCTTTAACAGATTGCACATTTATGTCGCCTTTAAATTCCTTTATAATTTTATAAACAGTTGTAAGCCCCAGTCCTGTTCCACTTGCTTTTGTAGTATAGTAAGGTTCAAAAATTCGAGAGGCCGTTTGTTCATCCATACCACAACCGTTATCTGCTATGGTAAGCCAGTAGCGTTCATTTTTTATAAAAGACTCAAAGTGAAGTTCTCCGCCTTGTTCTGAAGAAAAACGTTCTTCAATAGCACCAAATGCATTTTGTGTTAAATTCATAAGCACTTCGCGAAAGAGTTTTTCATCAATCAAAAGACGCTCACCCTTTTTGCAAAGACGAAGCGTCCAGGCAATAGAGCGACTTTGTGCTTCTGGTTCAAAGAAAGAAGTAAATTTTTCAATTTGAACATCAGGATCTGAAAGCACAGGATTTGACTGAACAGGACGAACCGCAAATAAAAAGTCGAGAACTATTTTATTTAAGTTATCAATTTCTTCGTTAATAACCGCAAGATAGTTCTCCATAAATTTTTGCGAAGGAAGAAGACCGTCACTTTCGCGTGCTTTTTTTACTGCCTTTTGCAAAAGCTGAATGTGAATACTAATTGCACCAAGCGGATTTTTAATTTCGTGAGCAACAGAAGCTGCAAGGCTTGTTAAACTTGCAAGACTTTCCATGCGATGTAAAATAATTTCTTGCTGACGCTTTTCGGTAATGTCTGAAACAGAAATTATAGAACCTGATATAGCTGACTTTCTTACTAAAGGCGTAACTTTTACAGACACAAAGCGAACATTTGAATCTTGTACAAAAGAAAATTCAGAATCTTCATGGGAAGAATTTTTTTGTGCACAGTTCTGCAAAAAAGAAGCAAGACTGGTGTCGTCAATCATTTGCCAGACAGGAACAAAATCTCCTCTATAATCAGAAGGACGAACCGTAAAGGGAATAAGACGTTCTGCAGCTTTATTAGTAAGTTCAAGATGCCAGTCTGCATCAACAATAATAAGTCCAGTAGAAAGACTTTCCATAATGGAATCGAGCTGTTCGTATTCAGCTTTTAAATCTTCTATAAGTTGTTCAACTTGTTCGCTCGACAACTTGGGAAGTTTTTGCGAAACTTTTTTTACAAAGTCTTTCATAAAGCCTCTTTAAGCACACCACCTGTTTCGTAATTAATCTGCATAAGGCTACGAGCCATTTCTTCAAGTGCAGATACAGCAGTCTGATTGTAAACGGTAACATTGTTGTAAGTGTGGCGAAGAACCTTCATAATGCGACTAGAAGCTTCTGCTCCACGCTCTGAAGTAGCAAGCGTTTTTTGTGCTTCTGTTATGCCCTTTATAAAAACAGAAAAAAGAACACGAGGTTCAAATCCATTACAAGAAGATATGATTGTATTTACTTCGGGAACATGACCTTGTGCAATTGTTTGAAAATATGTTTTTGCTTGAGACATTACTAATTCCGGTTTAACAGGTAAATATCCTTGCAAAAACAGTTCTATACTGTCTCTCATTTTTTCACCAGCAAAAGGTCTGTAATGAAAAACACGAGTAATAACTTCTTGCTGAAATGCAGTTTCTCGTTCAAAAAATTGATAGGTTCGCACACGAGAAAGAATAGTTGCAAGCATAGCACTCCTGTTTGATGTTGTAAGAATAAACTGACAGTCTCGGGGAGGTTCTTCCAAAATTTTTAACAAAGCATTGCGCGCACTTTCTGCCATACGATCAGCATTTTCAATAATAAGAACTTTCTTACCATTTGTTGCAGAAAGATGAGCCCAAGCTGAACAAGCTCTTATTTGCGAAACAGGAAGTGCAGTGTATAAAAATTTGTCATCAAGCTTAACACAATTATCTTCAATTGTTGAAAGCAATGTATCAAGTTCTTCTTCTTCGGGAAGAGCTCGACCTGGTTCAAGCGGTTCAAGTGCCTCACTTATATTTTGCAAAAGAGGTGCCCACTTTGACTGTTTGTCATCTCCCTGCCAAAGTATAGGATCAAAACGCATAGTTAGTTTTCGAACAGCGCGCACATACAAGTAACGAGAAGCTTCAAGATGTTTTCCACTGTTTGCATACTGAGACTGAAAGGCATCTCTTGCGGCACGAATTTCAAGCAAACAGTCTGACGGACCAATTAAAAGAACACTGGGGCTTACTAATGCTTTATGTTTTAAACAAGAAGGACACGTACAAGACCAAGAGCCTTTTGTTTCACCAGTGCAAGCTAACACACGCGCAAGTTCCAAAGCACAAGTTAATTTTCCCGAAGATGCTGGACCAGAAAGCAAAATAGAACCAGGCAAAGTATTTCGTGTAATGTCACTCGATAAAAGATCTGTTGCACTTTGGTGAAGCACATTGTCAAACATTATGCTGCATCTCCTACAACCGTTTCTTCAGGAACAGGAACTTCTTGTACTGTTGTCGGAAGCGAGCCAACCCAACCCAAGATTTTGTAGAAGAAACTTTGATCAAGCAGTTCTTGAACATCAAACCATGGCTGAGCTTTCAGAATAATCAAGAGCAAGGCAACAAGAGCAAGACCTTCAATCACACCAAATGCAAAACCTAAAAGTCTGTCGAGACCTTGAAAAATTTCTCCGCTGAACACACTGTTAATAATGTTGCGCACAATCATAAGAACAATATAGACAGCTATAAAGACAAGCAAAAAAGAAATAATTACCGAAAGAATATGAATGTGCACATGAGGCTCTACATATTCATTTACTTTTCGGAATGCAAGCATAGAAACCCACAAAGCTATAATAGGAGCTCCACGTGCAAAAAGTTCACGAATAAAACCACGCACAAGACCTAAAACCGCAAACAAAACAATGATTGCTAAAAAGACTAAATCTAAAATTGATGCATTATTCATTTGCTTCTCCCTGGGCAATTAGTTTTGCAATAGTCTGTGCAGGACGGCCTTCTTTACTAAGCGACTGACACAAGCGTTCACATGCTTCAGAAAGATTTTTACGAACATGAACGTCAGAAAGTTTTTCAAGACTGTCGCGCAAGTGCTGGTCATCTGCTTCATCGCCTATAAGCGCAAGAGCTGCATTCTTATCTACAAAGTAGCTGGCATTATCAACTTGATCTCCACGAGTACCAGAACCACACAAGGGAACAAGCAACATGGGTTTTGCACACACCGCACATTCCCACAAAGAGTTTGCACCTGAACGCGAAAGAATTACATCTGCGGCCTGAATTACAGAAGGCATTTGTTCGTAAATAAAATCATAGGGTTTGTAAGAGTCTGAGCTACGAGACATAAGTTCTGGATTTTCTTTTGCAAAGGCTGCACCTGTCTGATGCACAACAATAAATCGTTGGGTAAGCCATTCAAGATTTTGAACAACAAGATTATTAAGTTGTCGCGCACCAAGACTTCCACCCATAACTAAGAGCACAGGCTTTTCTGTCTTTTGTGGAAGAGAAAGAAAGGCTTTTCCTGCTTCAGATGAATTTACATAAAAGACAGGTCGAACAGGGTTACCAGTTACGGTACAACGAGCAGCAATTTCTTTTGAAAAAAAAGACACCGTCTGATCGTATGAAACAAAAACTCCGCGAGCACCCTTGCTGTTAATTCGAGTCGCCAGTCCTGGAGTACAGTCACATTCATGAGTGTAATAAGGAATATGCAAAAATCGAGCTGCTAAACAAGGAGGAACGCTTACAAAGCCTCCCTTTGAAAAGAGACAGTCTGGTTTTAATTTTTTAAGTAAGAAAAATGATTTTATAATTCCTGCTATAAAACGGAAAAAGTCTGCAATGTTTTTTAAGGAAAGATAGCGTCTTAATTTTCCGCAGGGAATTCCATAGAAGGCATCTATTGAACCTCCCACAGAAACTAAATTCTTTTCGACAATTTGCTTATCTATTCCAGATTTATTTCCTATCCAGAACAGTTGACATTCTTTTTGTTGAGCCGCACACAGAGCACGCAGTTCATCTGCAACTGCAATGCCTGGATAAATGTGGCCACCGCTTCCCCCACCCGTACAAACGATGCGCATTTATTTTGCATGCCTCCTAAACACTTCAAGAATTGGTTCTTTTTTAAACAGTTCTGCATACTGGCGAGCACTCATACCCATACCATCTTTAATATCAGGATCAGCGCCTGCAGAAAGCAACATGTCAATAATTTTTGTGTTACCGTTACCAACTGCAAGAACTAAAATTGACTGACCGTCAGAACTAATAATACTTAAGTCGGCACCCTGTTCAATAAGATACTGAGTAACTTCTTCATTCTTACGCCATACCGCATCCATAACCGCAGTATAACCACGGTCTGCAGCAACCGCATTAATGTTTGCTCCTTTTTCAACAAGCCACTTAACTTTTGCAGCACAGTCGTTACGAGTTGCAATACACAACATAGGAACACCATTTGAATCGCGTGAATCGACAAGCATTCCAGCTGTAAGAAACTGAGTACACTTTTGATCATCATCTTTTGCAATATAGGTAGCAAAACAATCTGTGGTAAAGGGAATGCCCGCTGCAAACAAACCAGTAAGAGCATTTTGTTTTTCTTCGGTAGCAGTATAGCCTGCAAGATTTCCGCAAATATCTTTTGCTAAAAGCTGAATGTCTGTAAAAACCTTAAAGCGAGAAGAACTTGCCCTCACTCCCACAAAGAGCGGAACTTTTGGAGCACACACAAAAACGGGTATATTACGGCCCATAAGGTTTCCTAAAAGATATGTTCCGTGGGAACTTGCACAAAGTTCTTCTGCTCCAAGCACAACAGCATGAGTCGCATTTGCAACTGCATCAACAGCAGAAGCAAGTTCTGTATCTGAGAGACCTGCATGAAGGGCAAGCATCTGCGTTTTTTGAGCACAGTCTTTAGTAAGCACTGAATCAATGTAAGGTAGATCTTTATGCTGCG
>DMQP01000078.1:0-4344 GCA_003455655.1 Treponema sp.
TGTTACGGTTTAGTACCATCTACATAAGTGAATGAGGTTGTGGGGTCGCAGCCTAGGCGGATGAGTTCTGATGCAGACTTGTGGCGGCTCTTTAAGAACAGTGTCTGTGTGTCGCTTTGGTATACGTAACCAGATGAATTGTATGTTTCAAAGCGGGGGTCTGTACGGAAGGGCATGCCTTGAATTTCTATGTTGGCGTGGAAAGTGGGCACTCCGTTTACAATAATGTAATGAGTTGCTCCCAGAGGGAAGCTAAAGCGTAAGTCTACGGTGCCATCAGAGCTAACGGTATACGAAGAAGCTGTAGCGCATGTCCATGCCCATACTGGTTGTGTTCCGTAGTAACCCAATACGGTTGTGTGGGGGTAGAAGTTGTTTTCTACAATAATTGGATAAAGTTCGGCAAGTTGGGAAAGTTTGTATGTGGCAAGAGCTTCTGCATTTTGTGTTATAAGCAGCGTTCCTGCAGAAGTTAAAGCACTACGGTTTTGGATTTGACCCAGTTCCATAAGAGCATGTCCTGTCAAGAAGACTTGAGTAACACTTACTTGGCGGTCATTTTCGGTAAGGGTAAGAACACCAGATTCGCTGTCGTATGAACATGAAGATTCAATTGCTTTTTCGCAAGTAAGAAGAACAGGTTCAAGCAGTGAAGCAAGGCGTTCTTCTCCTTCTGAAACAAGCTGACAGTAAACCGTAATAATGCCACTTGCCTGGCTGAGCGTTGGGGCAAAAGCTTCTTGTTCAGCAGGGAAAGAAAGCAGGGTTTCAATGCGAGAAGTTTTCTTTTCACGGAGAATAAAGTCAATAATTCGGTCTACACAGAAAATATCAAGATTTTGTGAAGTTATTGCTTGATCTACTTGAGAGTTGAATTTTTCTGTTTGAACCGATAGACTGCGGTTCATGTTGACTAAGTTGTCAAAATACGGTGCGGAAATATAGGTTCTTCGGTTACCACGCTTAAATGATTCAGGAACTGCATCAAGTGCTGTATCGTACTTGCCGTTAAGAGCCATTTCAGCAACATAGGCTATAACTTCTTGTTCAGTAAGAGATTCTGCCTGAGCTGTAGTTAAAATTTGTGCAAAAGTGTTAACGAGAGCGGTCTTTAGTTGTTTAACTAGTGAATCGTAACTAGAGCGTTCAGTTCCAGTAACTCCGTCGACGGTTATGAATTCAAAGCGTTTGGTCGGATCAAAGGGTGCGTAAGATGCCGTTGATACTGAACCCGAGAAGACAATGCGGTTGTCGGTAAGCAAAGGAGCTGACAGTGAGCGGTATGCAGAGCGTTCAGAAAGAACAATGCGTGAATCTGTTCGTTCAAAGACAGACAGTGCACCGGTTGTTTTATAGGGAAGAGACAGCGATTTTGAACTGTCGGAAGGACGGGCGGTTACATAGAGCTGGTCATCTGACACTTCAAAGTTAAGGCTAGAGCCATCGGTAAAGTCGAATGACACAGAACTGGTGCCTTTAGTCCATGAAGAAAGAACGAGAGTGCTTTTGCTACCGTCAGAAGCGTTCAGTGTTGCGGGGCTTTCGTCTGAAGCAGTGAAGGTAATGCCTTTGTAGCTTACCTGCAGTGTGTTTTTAAGTTCTTGAAGGCCATCGGGTGTTTCTGTTTGAGCCAGTGTAAGACGCATGGCACCGATTGATTCGGAAATGACAGATTCAGCCTTAAATTGTATTACAAAAATGCCGACAATAAGAGCGGCATAGAGGACAGTAAGTCCTAAAAACTTTCTTACGGGATGTTTACGCATTTGTTGTACATTTTATCTATTAGAAGTACAAAATGCAATATGGGCATCCCGCTTGGTGGGGAAAAATGAAGAGATTTGTAATTGCTGCTTTTTTATGTGTATGGTGTGCTCTGCTGCCAGCTTTTTCGCAGTCTGCCTCTACATGGAATAAACAAGAATTTTTGGAATCAGTGCGCAATACGGCTTCTACTGAGGGTTCAGAAGCTGCTTTAGGATTGTACAAGGGAATTCCTGCCCGTTATGCTGATGACTACGATATCTTTTTCTTGCGTGCAAAACTTCTCTATGATGTCGAACGCTACATTGATGCAAAATCTATTTGTGACAAACTGATGATGGACCCAGCCAATGCAGGCAAAAAAGAACTGCAAGATTTAGTGTCGCTTATCGAAGCAACAGGACAGGCTGTTTCTCCTGCACAAAATTGGACCAAAGAACAATTTATAAACGAAGTGTGGACTCGGGCTGCAAATGATGGTATTCCTCAGGCTTTGACACTCTACGAAGGAATTCCCGCACGCTTTGTTGGTGACTACGACATTTTCTTTTTGGAAACTCGGCTTTTGACAGCTTTAGGACAGTATGACGATGCTTATTCAGTTGCGCTCATGGTCAAAAAAATTAAAAATACTTCCGAACTTCAAGAACTGATGACTCGCATAGACCGTGGCCGCTTTCTTACTTCTTTACAGCGTGAACTAAATACTGGTTCGGCACAGAATGCACTCGCACTCTTTGACACTATGCCTGCATCTGTAAAAAATGATTTTGAACTTTTGTTCCTTAAAGCATCTATTATGGTAAGCGCAGGAATGGTAGATGAAGCAGAAGCTTTGTGTGCACAACTTGAAGCGCAAAAACCAGGTGATGTAGATTTGCTGTCTCTTCGTCTTGCTATTGCAGATATGCGTGGTGATCAAAAAACAAAGAGCACAATGATTATGAAAATCATTCAGGCAGATCCCTACAACTCAACTGCAAATGTTGAACTTGCAGAACAAGCGGTCGTTAAAAAGAGTTATCCGAAAGCACTGGAACTGTACAAAAAAGCTTTGGTTAACGATCCTACAAACGAATCTGCACTTTTGGGAATTGGACTTGCAAACTATTACCTCGAAAATGATGATGAAGCAAAAGAAGTCTTGAATCAACTTTTGGAACAAAATCCATACAACGCTCAGGCTCATTCATATTTAGGAAAAATTGCCTATGCTAACCGTGAGTATCGGACTGCTGTTAGCGAAGTTGAAAAAGCAATTTCACTTGATGCTTCAAATTATGACTACTGGACTGACTACGGTTTGTACTTGCGTTATGTGGGTCGTTATGACGAAGCAGCAGAAGCTTGGACTCATGCAACAACTATTGAACCAGACTACTTCCTTGCTTATGTATATCGTGCTGGTTTGTATGATGAACAAGAAATGATTCCGCAAGCTTTGGAAGATTACCGCAAAGTTGTTCAGCTAAACCCCAAATACTATTATGCGTACGAAAGCATTGGTATTCTTTCACTGCACGAAAAAGACTGGAAGACTGCCCGTGAAGCATTTATGAAATGTCGCGAATACAATGCAGACAGTATTTCTTACCCCTTGCTTATTACTTACTGCTACTACAAAGAAGGCAATAAGTTGGAAGCAAAAAATTACTCTAATCAGGTTTTGCGAAAGATGGATCGCAATACCATAGAATATGCTATGTTGCGTGTTTTCCATGATGAAGCCGGAGAAATGCCTCTTCCTCAAAGAATTGCCGCTCTTCCCAGTATGAACGAAAGAGCAAAAATGTACTTTTATCTTGGACTGTTTTATGATATGTTTGGAGGCAGAGAATATGCAAACGACTATTATGCCAAAGTACTAAGCCTTAACAGCCCCATGTTCTTTGAGTATCGTCTTGCAGAATGGAGTGTTGCTGCTGGCAACGAATCAGAATAATGGAACAACTACAGGATACTGACACACAAAAACACTTGGACTTTGCAGGACGTCGTATTACCCTCGTGGGAACTGCACATGTTTCTGCACAGAGCATAAGCGAAGTTACCGATGCAATCGAAAGGACAAAGCCTGATTGCGTTGCTATAGAACTTGATGAAAAACGCTTACAAAGTTTAAAAGACCCAGACTCTTGGCGTAAGATGGACATTGTAAAAGTTCTGCGAAATAAGCAGGGCTTTCTTATGCTTGCAAACATCATGCTGTCTGGATATCAGCGGCGCATGGGACAAAGTGGTGGTGTTCATTCTGGCGACGAAATGGTTGCTGCAATAAAAAAAGCAGAAGACTTACACATTCCGCAAGTTATGGTAGACAGACCCATTGCTACAACATTCCGTAGAGCATGGGCAAAAAATTCTTTTTGGGGAAAGTGCAAACTTATGGCAGCAATGCTTGCCAGTGCATTCGGCAAAGAAGAAGTTTCAACAGAACAAATTGAACAGTTAAAGCAACAGAGCGAAATGGATTCAATGATGGCAGAACTTTCTGACTATTTGCCAAAAGTAAAAGAAGTTCTTATTGATGAACGCGACCGCTACCTTGCTTGCCACATCTGGGAGTGTAAAGGAAACAAC
>DMQP01000078.1:4443-9082 GCA_003455655.1 Treponema sp.
GGCGAAGAATCTTCTGACTGTAGTGACATAAGCGAAGAACCTCCCAAAAAGATTTCTTCAAAAATTGCTGCATGGATTATTCCTGTGCTTGTTGTTGCACTCATTGTTGCAGGATTCATTTGGGGCGGAACTCAAAAAGGCTGGGACATGCTTAGCTCTTGGGTTATGTGGAATGGCTTACTTGCCGGTGCAGGAGCTCTTATTGCAGGCGGAAACATTCTTACTGTTCTTGCAAGTATTTTAAGCGCACCCTTTACATCTCTCTGTCCTTTTGTGGGAGTAGGAATGGTTGCGGGGCTTGTTCAAGCATTAGTTAATAAACCCAAAGTTTCAGATATGGAAACACTGCAAGACGATTCAGGTTCACTCAAAGGATTTTATAAAAACAGAATCTTACGAGTTCTTCTTGTCTTTGTTCTTTCGAGCTTAGGTAGTACCGCCGGAACTTTTATTGCAGGCGCATCTTTTGTCGTTACCATTTCTTCTTTCTTCGATAAAATTGTTGATGCAATAAAAAGTCTTTTTGTTAAGTAAACAAAGCTTTAATAAGTTCTTTAATGTTTTCTGCAGCAAGAGCTCCTTCTTCTTTTGAAGGGGCAAGTGTTGTAGTGTAACCCATTTCTTTTGCTGCTTTAACTCTCTGCTTTAATTTTGTTACTGGACGAATTTCTCCAGCAAGACTTAGTTCACCTACAACCGCAGTTTTTTCGGGAAGAGGAAGATCTGCTCTTGCTGAATACAGGGCAGCAGCAAGGGCCGCATCGATTGCACTTTCGGTAAGACGAACTCCGCCAGCAACATTTATGTACATGTCTTGATCGCTAAAGACCATGCCCACTCGTTTTTCCAAAACCGCAGCAACTCTACTTACTCGCGCAGAATCAACTTTGTCTGAGTACACACGATTAACTGCCGCCTTTGCCGGAACCGTAAGCGCTTGAATTTCAACCATAAAGACACGGCTTCCTTCAAACACAGGAACACATGCTACACCAGCAGGACAAAGACCTGTTCGTCTTGTTAAAAAGAGACTACTGGGATCTGCAACACAACGCAAACCGTCAGCAGTCATTTCAAAAATTCCCAATTCATCAATAGAACCAAATCTATTTTTTAACGCTCGCAAAAAGCGCACTTCATCTGTACTTCGTTCAAAAGAAATAACAGTATCAACCATGTGTTCAAGACTTTTTGGCCCTGCAATGTTGCCATCTTTTGTTACATGTGCCGTCATAAACAAAACAGAATCACGCTCTTTAACCCAAGCAATAAGTTCGTTGCCACAGTATTTAAGTTGACTAACCGTTCCCGGAACAATGCCTGCTTCTGCTGAATACACCGTTTGAATCGAATCGACAATAACTGCCAGCGGGTTAAGAGAATCAAGAGCTTCAAGAATATCTTCCAAACGCATGGTACACAAAATTTCCATACGGTCAACATTCAAACCCAGTCTAATTGCACGACCTTTTATTTGACTTGCAGACTCTTCGCCCGAAACATAAAGCACACGACCCTTGTTGTGGCAAAGTATTTGTGCAGCCGACTGCAGTAACAGAGTAGACTTACCTATGCCAGGTTCACCACCAATTAAAATAGCAGAACGAAGCGTTGCCCCCAAAGCATTTTCTGTTCCGCCTAAGACACGATCAAATTCAATACTTCCAGTAGAAAGACGAGGCTCTTCTTGAACAGACACACTTGCCATGGGAACCGGTTTTATTTTTTTTGCACTACCATCAGCATTGCGTAAGACACTTGCCGCCCCAGGATCTGCAAGACATTCTTCTAAAGTGTTCCATTCACCACACTGAGGACAGCGACCCAACCAAGCCGGCTGACTGTAACCACAGTTCGAACATTTGTAAATGACAGAATTCTTTTTTGCCATCGTTTACCTCATTCAGAAATTGCATCAAGTTTTTGTTCATGGGATTCAATGTGAATCATAACCTGATTCGGAAGACAGGCTGCCCACTGACCCCCAGAACCAATCGGTGCGTGGTAGATACAGGTTTTTTCGGGGCAAGGAGAATCTTCAAAAAAAACAACATTATTTTTTACACAAAGGCATGTTGTTCCTAAAGGCCCTTCAATAAAGTATGTTGCATCAGTTTCAAGCGGATACACTTCCTGTCCCTGAGCAGAATCTATGACCACAACCGCTTTCCCACTTACCGCCTTGTTTTTGTTCCATAAAAAATAGAAAGAACTTACTAGTACGGTAAGAAAAAGCAGCAGAATCCCCATGTCCAAAAGGGTAACTTTTTTTTCCCTCATACCTGTACTATAGCCCTAGAATTCAATTTTGACAATAAAATGAAAAAAGAAAAAAAAATGTATAAAATCTATTGACATTTATTTTAAAGTGATGTATATTAATCTTAGCTTGTAAATAAGCTGATAAACTCTCTCCGATGACCCGAAAGGGTCGGCAGAGGTGGCGGGTAGCGTTGCTGCTTGTCACCTCTGTTTTTTTATGCTATACACTGATGTAAAAAGAAGAGGTTAAAAATGGTCCAGACAGATGCAGCAATAGATGCAATTTTGAATTCCTATACTCAGTATGGTGGCATAAATCTTGATGAAGCATGCAATTTCCCCAACAGACAAAATGTTATTGCAGTTCTTTCCGACCTTCGTAGTTTAGTTTTTCCTGGATTCCGCACAAACGAACGAGTAGACATTCAGACACTTCGCTTTGACACAGGAGAGCGCGTTAACCGAATTGTTTCAATGCTTACCAAAGAAATACGCAAAGCCTTAGTGTATGTAGCAAACGATTCAGCAGTAGAACAGAGCCATTGCTTTAAATTAGCAGAACAGGCAGCCCTTGCTCTTATTGAAGAAATTCCAGAAATTCGCCGTAAAGTTCAGCTTGATGTTCAGGCCGCCTTTAGAGGAGACCCCGCCGCAAAAAGTAACGAAGAAGTCATTGTTTCTTACCCCGGACTTGAGGCAATAGTCGTTTACCGTTTAGCACATTTTTTGCAATCGAATGGAGTACCCGTTATTCCCCGCATTATGAGCGAACATGTTCATGGAACAACCGGAATCGATATTCACCCCGGAGCAACAATAGGCGAAAGTTTTTTCATAGACCACGGAACCGGCGTCGTTGTTGGCGAAACCTGTGTCATTGGAAATAACGTAAAAATCTATCAGGGAGTAACCTTGGGAGCCCTAAGCGTCAAAAAAGAACTTATGGACAAAAAGCGCCATCCCACAATTGAAGATAATGTAACCATCTATGCAAATGCCACCATCTTAGGCGGAGCAACCGTCATTGGTGCAGGTTCAGTCATAGGAGGCAACACTTGGGTAACCGCTTCAATTCCACCCAATACCATTATAACCCAAACCGTCGCAAATCAAAGCGCAAATCAAAAGTAAACTCTTATTTCTTTGGCGGAAAACACATTCCCCTAACGGGCTTTGCGGGGTTCCGTCTTCGACTCCATTCTTCCGCTTCGCTCCAGAACTTCGCCCCTCCAATCCCGCCGAGGCTTTTTTGCTTGTGAAATCTTCAAGGTAGGTGTATACTGGCAGAGTAGGCAAGGGCTAGCGCAGTGATAAGCCCCTTCCCCGAACTTACATGGATATGGAGAAAATATGTTATACGGACGCCCACACTGGGGCGCTTGGAGGAAAAAATGAATACAGATAAAATAAAAAAACATTTAGCAGAATATAAAGTAAATATTTTAGGTATTACTGAAAATGGAGAATGGTGGAAGAATCATAAAAAATATGAACATATTCTTCCCATTGAAAAGAGATTTGAAAATATAATAAATACAGAATTAAAAGCCAGTTTAATTTCATTGCTTGAATCAGATTCTATACATATAGGTTTTCACCATATGAATTCATCTCAAGCATTAGCATTGAATTTATTTGGACCTTTAGTTTTGTCAAAAAAATTAAATAAAATTGATAACGTAAATATTTCGGATAAATCAGTAGGAAGATTTGAATACATCGAAAATACAAATGAAAATACAAATTTTGATTTTTATATTTCTGATGGTGATAAAAGTAATTATTTTGAAGTTAAATATACAGAAAATAATTTTGGAGAGGCTAAGTCGGATCAAGAACATAAACAAAAGTACATAGAAATTTATAAAAAAGATTTACAATCTATAAGTGATATTTCAGAACATGAATTTTACAAAGAATATCAACTTTGGAGAAATATTATTTATGCAAAAAAAGGAAATGTTTTTTTTGTACTTCCAGATTTTAGAGTTGATTTAATCAAAAAAGTAAATGATGCTAAAACTAGAATAAACAATATAGAAGTAAGAAATCGTGTTCATTTATTAAGTATCAACAATTTAGTTTCTAAATGCAAAGAAATACCTGAGTTAAAAAATCACTATTGTGAGTTTGAAAAAAAATATTTGAAAATCACATAACAAAGGTTCGTAGCCGACAGCGAGTCAGGGCCACTGGCCTACTTTGTATGGAGAAAATAAATTATATAGAAACTGCAATAAAAGAAATTAAATCACCAGAATTTGCTCATACAAAACAAGTTTTAAGGGAAAGAAACGTTATGAAGAACATTTACAATGATCCTGAAAAATCTGTAAAGGACGCTTTGGATTCAGCTGTAGAGATAGAAGATTTCCTG
>DMQP01000216.1 GCA_003455655.1 Treponema sp.
GAAACAAATCACAACTTAAAAATTCTGAATGACACACATCGTAAAAATCGCTATAATGGCTCATCATGTTTAAACCGGAACTTATTAATTCGCTTAAAAACTACAACACTAAAACTTTTGTAAGTGATTTTATTGCAGGTATCATCGTTGGTATTGTTGCACTTCCTCTTGCTATTGCATTTGCCATTGCATCTGGAGTTAATCCTGCAGCAGGTTTGTTTACTGCAATTATTGCTGGCTTTTGTATTTCTGCCTTTGGTGGTAGCCGTGTTCAAATTGGTGGTCCAACTGGTGCCTTCGCTGTCATTGTATATGGCGTCGTTGCTCAATACGGTTTGAGTGGTCTTGCTACTGCTACCGTTATGGCGGGAATACTTTTAATTCTTTTGGGTGCTTTCAAAATGGGTGGCTTGGTTAAGTTTATTCCTTACACCATTGTTACCGGATTTACTGCGGGCATTGCTGTTACTATTGCAGCAGGTCAACTTGGAGATTTCTTTGGCTTACATCCAGATTTTTCTACTCCCATGCTTATTCTTGGTGAAGAATATTCTAAAATGCCTGGAAACTTTTTGCCTAAACTTATTGCATACATTCGTTCTGCTTCAACCATAAACATTTATTCAACTATAATGGCAGCGGTTTGTCTTGCTTTCATTTTCATCTGGTCTAAGTTCATCAAAAAAATTCCGGGAAGTTTTGTCGTTATCATTCTTGCAACTGTAGTAAGCATTGTTCTAGAAAAAACATGTGGACTTCACACAGATACAATTGGAACTTTCGCAGATGGAACACAACACTTTGTTATTCCCCACACATTACCAAAACCACAACTTCCAGCTTTAAGTATAAAGACTATCACTACTCTTTTCCCAACAGCTGTTTCAATCGCAGTACTTGCTGCTATCGAGTCACTTTTAAGTGCAGTTGTTGCTGACGGTATGATAGGAACAAAGCATGATTCAAACACAGAACTTATTGCTCAGGGAATTGCAAACATAGCAAGCCCCCTCTTCGGAGGAATTCCTGCCACTGGTGCAATTGCACGAACAGCAACTAATATCAAAAATGGTGGAAAAACTCCTGTTGCTGGAATTATTCACGCAATTACATTACTTGTCATTCTTTTGTTTGCAGGAAAATATGCAGCTTACATTCCTATGGCAGCACTTGCAGCAGTCCTTATAAATGTTGCATGGAACATGGCTGGCTTTCCTGCAATACGCTCACTACTTCACGGACAGAAATCTGATATTACTGTTTTTTTGGTAACATTCCTCATTACTGTTTTTGTTGATCTTACGGTTGCAATTGAAGTTGGTTTGGGATTCGCAGCTTTCTTCTTCATTAAGAAGATGATTGATTTGTCAGAAGTTCAAAACGAACGCGAAATACTTACCGGAGGAATTCATAAAGATCAGCCTGCAGAAAATCTAGACATTCCTGCACAGACATTCGTTTACGAAATTGAAGGTCCTCTTTTCTTCGGAACAGTTCGCAAATTTGAACTTGCAACAGAACGTGCTCAATCTGACTGCAAATATCTTGTGTTCAGAATGCGTAATACCATCTATCTTGATGCAGGTGGAATTCGTGCCTTGGAACAATGTAAAGCAGCATGTGATCGCAAAGGCATTACAATTGTTATTAGCGGAATTCACACGCAACCATATTTGCTATTAGAAAAAACAGGTATGGCAGATAAACTGGGTCGCGAAAATATTTTTGACAACATTAACGATGCCCTTAATCGTTGCCGAAAGTAACCATCATCTCATACGCTTGCTGCAAGAATCCTTCATCCATAAGCGAAGGCATATCTGCAGCAAGGGATTGTAATTGTTTTTGCAACTGTTCGAAATCTCTTGTTCCCCCAAAAACAATTTCACAGTAACCTTTTTCTCTTTCTTGTTTTGCTGCCTGGTTGTGAACTTGTCTTACAAAAAAAACTTCTTTGCGTGAAAGCAATTCTTTTTTCTGTTCATCTGTTAAAAGGGGCAGTTTAAAATTGCATACACACTTTGGTTCACTTGCAAATGCATTCTGTCCTGTTGCTAAACTAAGTAACATTTCACTTACTGTTATTCCGTAAGAAGCGGCATATGTTTCTGTCATTCCAGAAAGTCGTGGATTTACTTCAAGCACATGCCATCCATCTTTTGAAAGAATAACATCTACTTGCGCTGCTCCACACAAATTTAATTTCTGCGCAAGTGTTTGTATCATCGTATGCAATTCTGTTAGTTTTAATTCTTTTGTATCATGTGTAAAAGGTCCAACTTTTATTCCTTGCTTAGGACTGGTTATGCCAAACTTATTAACAGAAAAAGCAAAAGGTGGTAACACGGTATATGCTCCTGGACTTCCATACACTTCTACTCCAAACTGTTTTCCTTGAATGTATTCTTGTACCAATCTATCAGAATGTGTTTTTCCTGAACGAAGATAATGAACTGCTTCTTTAAACGAAACAGCAACTTCCATTCCATATGAACTTAATCCAACAGTATCTTTTATAATAACTGGATACTGCATCGCTTCAATTTGTGAAAGCACATATTCTTTGTATACATTCACTTTTACATCTTTATGATTCCGTTCACTCCAAAACAATTCATGATTCACATGCACAGATTTTGGAATGGTAAAATTATTTTGTTTTAGAAATTGTTCCATTTCATTTTTGTCAAAACAAGTATACATGCTTTGTGCAGAATGACAAACTGTTTTTATTCCTGCTTTGCGTAATTCTTGTGCAATAAGTGCATCTTTTATGCAATGCCAGTCAAATGGTGGTTGCCAAAAACTTGCAGCAAGAGCAACATCTGGTTTAAACATTTTTATTACATCGCTTATTTCATTAACACTTTCTTTTTCACATATCACAACATCAATTCCCTTCACCGAAGTAACAGAACCATCTGCATGATAATCTGCAAGAAAGAGAGCGGGCAACTGCGTAACTATTGCAAACGAATGTTCAGGATGATTTTTTGCAAGCTGTTCCCATTCAGTTGCGTGTGTTGGAGTTCGTGTTATGCTGAATGATTGCGCAGAAAAAACACTTGCATTCGTACTAAAAAAAACAATCTTCATTTTATTCAGTGTAGCATAAAACACATACTCTCTGCTATAATATGAACATGAAGCAAATTACTCTTGGTTCAACAAACATAACTTCTCCTAAAAATGCATTGGGCTGTCTTCCTTTACAGCGTGACTCTAAACAAGATGCTATAGCGCTTATACGCAGAGCATACAAAACTGGTTTTTCTTTTTTTGATACCGCACGTTTATATTCTGACAGTGAAGAAAAAGTTGGAGAAGCATTACACGATGTTAGACAAAATGTTTACATTGCTACAAAAACTATGAGCACTGATGTCGAAGGCTTTTGGAAAGATTTAAACACAAGTCTTTCTTTATTGCAAACAGATTACATTGACATCTATCAATTTCATAATCCTTCCTTCTGTCCAAAACCACAAGACGGGAGCGGTTTATACGAAGCAATGTGTGAAGCAAAAGCTCAGGGAAAAATTAAACACATTGGCATTACCAATCACCGATTATCTGTTGCAATTGAAGCTGTTGAAAGCGGACTTTATGAAACACTGCAGTTTCCATTTGGCTATTTGGCAAGTCAAAAAGAAAT
>DMQP01000154.1 GCA_003455655.1 Treponema sp.
AATGACATTCCTGTCACGCGTGCTGTGACGCTTACTGCTTAAGCCTGTACACCTTCTCGGCGATCTCTCTCATCTTCAACATAAACAATGTCGTTTTCTTTGTATGTCTTTAAAATAAAATGTGTCTTTGTAGAACGAACACCTTGTAGCGTTGAAAGTTTTCGCGCAACAAAAAGTGCAACTTCTTGCAGAGTGTCGCCTTCAATAATGACTTTAAGATCGTATCCACCACTCATAAGGTAGAGACTCTTTACCTGAGGGAAGCGATAGATGCGGTCTGCTATTCCGTCAAAACCGTGTTCTCTTTCGGGAGCAACTTGGATTTCTATTTCTGCACTTACCTTTTCTTTTGCAACAACATCTTTTTCTGGATTGATGATTGCAGCGTATTTCATAATGACACCGTCGGTTTCAAGTTTTGCCATAATAGCACGAACTTCGTCGGGAGTCTTTTTTGTCATTGCTGAAATATCTTCTACGGATAAACGCGCATTGTCACGCAGTAAATTCAGTATTTCTTCTGAAGCATCCATTTACATTCCTCCAAATTATACAATCACACCTTTTGTAGAGGGAATCTGTCCCTGACGGCGAGCGTCAATTTCTACAGCACTGCGGATTGCACGGGCAGCGGCTTTAAACAAACCTTCCATTTTGTGATGATCGCTTCTTCCCCGAATGGTATCAAGATGCAAATTGCACTTAGCTCCGTTTACAAAACCTTGCCAAAAATCTTCAAAACAATCTGTCTGAAAACTTGCTTCTTTTCCGTCTTGACCTATAGAAACCAGTGGCACACCAGTAAGCTGAGCATTACACACACAGAAGGGTCTACCGCCAAAATCTACACTTGCCTGCAAAAGACTTTCATCCATGGGGTAAATAAAACAACCGCTTCTAAAAATTCCTGCGCAATCACCTAAGGCTTTAGCAAAACACATGCCTAAAACAATGCCAGTATCTTCAATTAAGTGGTGCTGATCTACTTCGAGATCGCCTTTGAGAGAACCAGACAAATCAAACATTCCGTGCTTGCAGAAAGACGAAAGCATGTGACCAAAGAATCCTATGGGATTTTCTACGGAACACTTACCTGTTCCATCCAAATTGAGTGTCAGTTGAATCTGCGTTTCTGCAGTTTTGCGTTCGATTGTTGCAATTCGTGCCATAGGTTAAGCATACAACGAATAGGCAAAAGGTGCAAGAACTCGCTATCTTAAGGTAAGAATCATGCCTTCTTTATGTTCACAGAAGCCCAAATTTTCGTACAAGGGACGACCCGCTTCTGTTGAATCGAGGGTTATTTCGGTAACGCCCCGCAAAAGAGCTTCATCTATAAGCAATTTTATCATCTGTCGGGCAATTCCCTGGCGACGGTACTGTTCCCTCACATACACATTCATCAAATGTGCACGAATTCCTGTGGGATGCATTAAGGTAGGCATAACTTCAACATAAGACAGAGAAGCACAACCTATTAATGTTCCCTCGTCTTCAGCAACGACTGTTGTTTGGTTTCCGTTCAAAAAATATCCGCGGCTAAATTCAATTAACAGACTGTCAAACTCGTAGTCTTTTTCAAGATTGTTGACTTTACACAATGTCTCTTTACGAAGTTCTAACAAGGCATCGGTTTCTTCAACAATAGCTCTGCGAATTGTTACCATAGTATTTACCGAACCACCTTACGCAATTCATATTCAACAATGTCTGTTGCACCCAAAGACTGAAGTTTAGGCAACAAAACAGGAACATCGCTCTTTTTTACTGCAATTTTAATTGCATAACCGTTACCGCCAAAGAGTGGGCTTACGGTAGGACTACGCATAGAAGGCAAACCTTTTACCAGTGCGTCAAACTTATCTTCTGCGACATTCATTTCGAGCATAACACGAGAGCGAGCAGCAAGCACTGCTTCAAAAAGCATTTTCAGTTCTTCAATTTTCTGTTTTTTTGCAGGATCTTTGAGCGCTTCTTTGCTTGCATACATGCGAGTTGATGATTCCATAAGAGTGTCAACAATTTTAAGATGATTAGCATGTAAAGAAGAACCGGTGCTGGTGTTATCAATAAGAATCTGTGCCATGGATTCTTCGGAGTCTTGAACAAAACCTTCACTTGTTCCCCAAGTGCGGAAAACGCTACCCTTTATTTTTTTGTCTTTAAGCCACTGGGCACTCAAGTTCTGATATTCGGTTGCAATGGTTACTGGCTTAGAAATAATGTTGTCAAAATCGAATGTGTCGGGAATAGCAGCAACAATGCGAACACCGTCAAAACCTAAATCCATAATTTCTTCAAGTTTATCTTGCACACCGTTTTCATAAACCCAGTCTTTTCCAGAAAAACCAACATCTGCTTTGTCTTGAGCAAGAAGGTTGCTTACAATCTGAGGTTTAACAACTTGAAAAGCCAAGTCTTCTTGATTTGTAATGGGAAAATAAGTTCTGTCTGGAAGATTGATTGAAATTCCTACATCATTCAGAAGTTCATACACTGATTCGTAAATACGGCCTTTGGCAAGTAAAATCTTTAACTTTTCCATGAGGTCATAATACAGAATATAAGGGGAAAAAACAAGACGGGGCTGCCCTTGTTGAACAGTCCCGCCTGAAGATTGAGTTTATACTAACTGTTAGTCCAAAGAAGTCATGTCGCTAATGTCTTTTTCGTAATCAACACCTTCCACATCAAATCCGTTGATATTAAGGAAGTCATGGCGAATTCCGGCAAGGTCGGTTATGTCTGCAACATTTTCTTCATTTACCTGAGCCATAATTTTATCTACTTCTGCCTGAACCTGAGGGTCAAGTTCCCAGTCGTCTATACGGATTCTACCTTCTTCGTCAACAGGAACTTTTTTGTCTCCAGTGTACAAACGTTCTGCAAAAAGACGTTCCATCTGTTCAATACAGCCTTCGTGTGTTCCCTTAGCCTTCATAACCTTAAATAGAACACTCAAGTAAAGGGTAATGATAGGAATAACAGAAGAAGAGCGAGTAATTAAGCCCTTGTTTACACTAACGAATGCAGCACCGTTCAAAGATGAAAGATTTTTTGTAATAGTGTGTGCACGAGCTTCAAGATCTTTTTTTGCAGCACCAATTGTTCCGTCGCGATAAATAGGATGTGACAGTTTAGGTCCAATGTATGAATATGCTACTGTACGAACTCCATCTGCAAGAACTCCTGCTTCAGAAAGTTGCTTCATCCAGCGTTCCCAATCTTCGCCGCCCATAACCTTTACTGTGTTTGCAACATCGTCGCCTTCTGCAGGCTTTGCGGTCATGGTAGACATTTTGCCGGTCATCATGTCAAGGGAAGCTCCACCGTATTCTGCTCCAACAGGTTTAAGCACTGACTTATACAGAACTTTTGTGTCAGGGTCTGTGCGAACAGGGCTTGCAAGACTGTAAATAATCAAATCAAACTGTTTGCCCCATGATTTTACCTGATCAATAACCTGTTTGCGCATTTCATCGCTGTAAGCGTCACCGTTAAAAGTAATTGATTTAAGACCAGCTGCTTCTGCTTCACGGTCAAACTCTCTGTTGTTATACCAACCAGGAGTACCCGCTTTTGATTCAGTTCCAACCTTTTCGAATGAAACACCGATTGTTTCAGCACCAAATTCAAATGCAGCGGTTATACGACTTGCTAAGCCATAACCTGTGGAACAACCCAAAACCAACACTGTCTTAGGTGCGTATCCGCCTTCAGAAGCAGTTTTAACACCGCGTTTTGCCTTCTGAGCTTTTGCGTATGCAATCTGACGGGCAGTATCTTTTGCGCATCCAACCGGATGTGAGTTAATGCAGATGTTGCTGCGAATCATAGGTTTAATAACCATAGTAATCTCCTTGTGTAACTCCCCAGTTATTTCGTATGGTAGATTGTATGACACTTTTTAACTTTATGTCAATGAGGCGGAAGTTAATCTCCTTTTTACGATTCTCTTCTTGCCCGCCTGTTAGAAAACGAGCCAGAGATGACATAACAATTCTTATCCCCGCCAGTAAGTGAGATTTTACTTGTAAAATCTCATAACATAAAAATTGCAAAAAAGCAATTTTTATGTCGGGGTCAAACTGTGTGCCCCTACACTGATATAAGGCGACTGAGTTATATTCTGCAACACGCTCTGAATGTCCGTGAGTGTAAGAATCTTTGGCATCAATTGCAGTAGAAAGTGCAAGTGATGTCTGTGCAAACAAATTGTTTAATTCTCGAACTGAATTATAACAGAAAGTTGCAAGACAAAAATAATGAGCGGTATAGAAGTTGCCGCAGAAATTCCATAAGGTCAGTGTAGCAAAAATCATTTCTATATGCTATACTGATTTTATGAAACCAAGCGCAGATTATACGGTACTGTTTGCAGATGATTCTCTTGTTGCACTTAACAAACGCAGCGGAATTCTTATTGCTCAAGACCGATACGATCCTGACGCACCTCGCCTTGACCTTTCTGCAAAAGAAGAATTTGGACAGTTGTTTGCAGTTCATCGTTTAGACAAAGACACCAGCGGAATTGTTATTTACGCACGCACAGAAGAAGCACATCGTAGTTTGTGCATGCAGTTTGAAAAGCGCGAAGTTCACAAAGTGTATCATTGTTTGGTAAACGGACATCCTGTTTGGCAAACATTGCATGTAGATTTAAAACTTATGCCCGACGGAGATGCTCGTCATCGCACAGTAGTAAATAAGCGTTCTGGAAAAATTTCAATTACCGATTTTACTAACTTAGGAAGTTGCGGTCCTTACACATGGATTAAAGCTGAACCTAAAACAGGAAGAACTCATCAGATTCGTGCTCACTTACAAGCTAACGGTTTGGGAATTGTATGCGACCCTCTGTATTCAGGAAATCAGAAACCAGTTAAGTTAAGCGACATAAAACGAAGATACAACGGCGACACTTTTGAAGAACGACCGCTTTTGTCACGACTTGCACTGCATGCCTATCAGCTAACAGTAACACATCCTGTTACAAACGAAAGCATTACCTTTACTGCTCCCTACTCAAAAGATATGGAAGCTGTACGCAATCAGCTTGCAAAAATTTTTAAGGTAGATCCGCTTGCATGAAGATGAAGCGACAGTGTATTGCTGCAGTATTAATCTTTTCACTTATTACAACAGCACATGCACTTGCACCAACTTTTTGCATTGAACCACAAGTTTCAGTTCACATAGGTCACTTAGGCGAACACTTGTATGTAAATAATACATCAGTACAAAATCCGCAGTTAAGTTATTTAAACTGGGAAACACATCCGCTATGGACTGTTGGCATTTATGGAAGAGCAGAACTGCTACACTTTTTTTTAGACATTCACTTTGATGCAGGCATACCTGGAACACTGGGAAATATGCAAGATAGCGACTGGTTTGACTTAACAAATGTAAAACAAAGTTTTTCTGAAGGAACAAATAATTTGCTTAACGCCTGGTACACAGATTCACAATTTGGATACGAAATTATTTTAGCAGATTGGATTTCTATTGCACCAACACTTGGTTTTTCTTATCACTTTATTTCTATGACATCTCCTCAAGGCGGAACAGGAAGTACAGATCCAAATAAATCAGATGGCATTGTTATTCCCTACGACAGTGACGGAGCAGTTACTTGCACGACAGCACAAATTGACTACTGGCGTGAGAGCATACAAATGTGGTTAGGTATTCAGTCTTGCTTTACTGTAACAAAGTGGCTTAGCATAAATGCACAAGCAAGCATTGCTCCTGTTAGTAGTTTAACTTCTGTTGATCATCACTACAACAATGGCGGATTATTTTTCACAGATAAACCTTTGGGATTTTTTCATGCACTTTGTTTTGCAACAAAGGCAAAGTTTCGTCTTCAAAAACATTTTTCACTTACGCTTGGTGTAAGTTACCGCACACTCTTTGTAATTACAGGAGACACCTACACTTCAAGACAAGAAGGCTACTTGGGCATAAAAAATACAAGCAATTATTCAGGTGCATCAGAAAATGACTGTACCATCGCAATAGGAATAGCATTTACTTTTTAGAGGAGGAAGAAAATGAAACGCATCGTTACCATAAGCAGAGAGTTTGCAAGCGGAGGACGTTCTATAGGTCAGCAAGTAGCAAAGGAATTAGGCATTGATTTTTACGACAAAGAAATTATTGACCTTTCCGCAGAACAGTCAGGGCTTTCTGCCGATTACATTTCTAAAACAGAACAAACGCTTTCTTCAAGTTGGATTTACAGTCTGGTTGTTGGTTCTGCATATAGCGCAAGCAGTTCTGTTTCTGCACCAACAGGCAGTCGTTTGGGTATGCTTCCACTCGCAGACCAAGTTTTTAACGCTCAAAGAAAAGTCATTATTGATTTAGCAAAAAAAGGTCCATGTGTTATTGTTGGTCGATGTGCAGACTACATTCTAAAACATTCAGAAGAAGTAAATCAGCATGATGTGCTCAATGTTTTTGTTTATGCTCCATTAGCAGACCGTGTAGAACGCGCCATAAAAGAATTTAATTTCGAACCAGCAAGTGCAGAAAAACAGGTTAAACAAATAGACAAACGAAGAGGAAACCATTACAACACTTTTACTGAACGCACTTGGGGTAACCGCACTCACTACGACATACTTATTAACAGTTCTTTGCTGGGGTTGGAAGGAACAGCACACATGATTTCTCTACTTGCACAGAGAACATAAGTTTTTTCTAAAGTAGACGCAAGCGCACGCTTTGGATTCGGCGAGCAAACTGTTCTTCAATAATGAAAACTGCACCAGATTTTTTTTCTTTGTAAGCTGCACCAATTGACGGAAGTTCTCCAAAGCGTTCCAAGAGCCAGCCTCCCAAAGTGTCAGATTCTTCGCTGTACAAATCAAGAGCAAGCACATCGTTAACATCATCAAGTAGCATGTCGCCAGGAACAAGAAACTCTTTTGCTCCTACAACAGTAATTCGTTCTTCGGCAGGAATGTCTCCACCAGAATAACGGTTAGTCATTCTTCCGAACACTGCATACAAAATGTCATCAGTGGTAACAATACCAGAAATGTCCCCATACTCGTTGACAGTTACGGCAAAGACATCGTTTTCTTTTTTAAACTGCTGTAACAAATCAAAAGCTCCCAACACATCTGGAACAAAAAGAGGTTGCTTCATGCAAATACGCACAAAATCTGGACTTGAAGTAATGGCAGAAGAGGCAAACAAAAGAGACTTATAGTGAAGCACACCCACAATTGCATCTTGTTGTTCATCATAAACTGCAAGACGAGTGTGACGAGAAAGAGTAAATTTTCTTACGGCTGAATCAAAACTGTCATCGACATTTACATAAGACATCAAAGAGCGAGGACACATAATGTCGTATACATGTAAATCTGAAAATTCGAAAATACGATCAAGCATCATCTTTTCACTTTCTTCAAGAGTACCTTCGCTTTTTCCAATTGCAATCAGTGTTTTAAGTTCATCTTCGGTTACTAAAGGAGTTTTTGTTTTCCAGATTTTTGATTCAATCCAAACAATGCCCTTAGTAAAGGCTTCAAAAAATGCATTAATCGGTCTAAACACTTTTTGCAAAATTAAAATAGGAGTCGCAACATGTTGAGCAAGTTCAACTGGTTTAACAGATGCAAGTGTTTTAGGAATTATTTCGCTAAACATAATGGTAAGCACTGCAACTACTGCAGTTGAGTAAGAAATATATGCTGAACCAAAAACATTTACTGTATATGCTGTTGCAAGAGAAGAAATAAGTGTTGTTACAAAATTTGTTCCGATTAAAACACAAGCAATAAGACTTTCAAGACGGTCGCGCAAGACTGCAATTTTTTGTGCATTAAAAACATGTTCTTTAAGAAGCTGCCTTACTTTTATTTTTGAAATAGAAGTGAATGCGGTTTCCGACGAAGCAAAAAATGCACCAAAGAAAAGTAAAACCGCAATAGCTAAAAGAGGAAGAACATACGTTACGCATATCGAAAGAAAAACATCAAGCTTCACGAACTTCCACCTTTGCAACTCTATTTTCATCCATCTCTTTTACCGTAAAGATAAATCCACTGTCAGCAACTGCTTCACCAACACGAGGAATATGACCCAAAAGTTCACACACATAACCACCTATGGTTTCTGAATATTCTGATTCAATATGAAGACCAAAGCGTTCGTTTATTTCGGTAAGTCGAGTAAGTCCACTCACTTGACCTTCTGCATCATCTTGAGAATTTATCATTCCACGAACTACAGGCTTTTTAACATATGATGAACCAAAAATTTCTCGCGCTATGTGTTCACTTGTAATAAGACCTTCTGTTCCAGAATACTCATCAATAACAATTGCCATACTCTGATGATTTTCTTTTAACACACGCTGAATGTCTGACATTTTTTTTGTTTCAAGAACAAAGAGTGGAGGCTTCATAACCGTTTGCAAAGAAAAATCTTGTTCTTGATTTTTATAAACTAAAAGATCACGAACATACAGTATGCCCACTATGTCATCAATATCATTTCTGTAAACAGGAAAGCGTGACATTCTAAAACGCTGAGCGTGTTCAATTATATCTTTGTAGCGGAATGTATATGGAATTGCAATTATTTTTTTTCGGGGAATCATAACATTCTTTGCTGCAAGGTCGGTAAATAAAAACACACGACGCATCATGTTTTTTTCACCTGTTTCAAGAACACCAGATTCTGCACCAACATCTATGAACGTTTTAATTTCTTCTTCGGTAAAAGAAACCGCTTTTTTCTTTGTGCTTACTCCAAAGAGTTTTAAAACTAAACGAGAAAAACCTGTTAGAATAAAAACAATAGGTGCAAGCAAAACTTCAAGCACTAACACCAAACCGCTAAAAGCAAAGGCAATAGGTTCTGGATGTCGTGTTGCAATTGTCTTAGGAGAAATTTCACCAAAGACAAGCAGTAAAAGCGTTGCAACAAAAGTAGCAAGACCTACGCCAGCGTTTCCAAACAGTTTAAGAGCAACATAAGTTAGAAGTGAAGAGATTGCAATGTTAACAATGTTGTTTCCCACAAGCAGCGTATTGATAAGTCGTTCTTTGTCGTTTAAAAGACGCCACACTCGCATAGCCCGCTTGTCTTTTTGATTACGCAAAAAGCGAACTCTCAATTTGTTCAGCGATAAAAATGCACTTTCTGTCGCCGAAAAAATCAACGAAAGAACAATGAGAAAGCCAGCTGTACAAAGTGGCAGCGTTATCATCTATTGCTGTGAGTACTCCTCTTTAACTTGCCTAATGTTTTCAATAACGCCAAGAATTTGTGCGGCAAGGTCTGAGTTTGTATCCTGCTGATATGAACGATCAAGCAGTTCTAACATTTTATCGAAATCGGGTTCGGAACTCATTGCAAGAATGTAAGCAGCCATGTAGTAGGCATTCTGTTTTTCAAGTTCTGAAAGGTGTCCTGTTTCGCACACTAATTCAAATTCTTTTGAAGCAGAAACAACATCGCCTGTGTACATAGCGTACTGCATTGCACGTTCGTTTGCCAGTTCGTATTCATACTTGCCAACAAGACCTGTTTGATTTTGTGGATCAAGTGAAACAACTTCTTGTGCAAATGTCGAAAGTGGATTACGCAGTTCTGGATCTGTTGCTTGATACAGAGCATCTATAGCACGAACACGATCAAGACCTTCTGCTGCATCAATTTTTGCAATCAGTTCTGAAAGAATCTGCTGTTCTTCTTCGGTAGCTTCAATTTTTTCAAGCAAAGAAGCAGGTGTTTCTTTTTTATCTTCTTGTTCTTCTTCGCCTAATTCAACAGAAGAAAGTGGTTCAAGAAAAATCTGTGACAGAGCAAGACCTTCTGGACTTATAACATAGAGTGAAGGATATGCCGAAAGATTAAAGCGTTCTGCTAGATCTTCGCGTTCAACATAAAGTTGTTCAATACGCTGAGCTTCTGCAATTTCTTCTTCGCTTGCATCATCTGCTATGTTTACTTTTGCATATTCTTCTTGAGAAAAATCTATGTTCACCAAAACATATTTTTTTGAAGCAGGTCTGTAAAATGCTTTTTGATTCAGTACCGTTTCTTTAAGCGTTTGACTGGTTCCGTCCCAATCGTCACCACTGAACAAAAGCAACATATTCTTTTTTGTTTTCTGTGCTTGCTCTTGAGCGGTGGTGTAGTCGGTAAGCCATGCAGATTTATTTTTATTACAGCTTACAAAAAGAGAACTTAATACCATCAATACGGCTAAACATTTTACAAAGCGTTTCATACCTGTTTCCTTAATCAAAATAATGTACACCTGCACGGAACAAATTCTGGCAGGAACTTTCTGTTTCTTGGTTAACTGCAAGGTGAGCGATGTTCTTTATAAGATCAAGGCTTGAACCCATTGCATCTGTACCAACAGTACGCTCACTGTGGCCCATCTTTCCTAAGACACGTCCGTCTGGAGAAGTAATACCTTCTATTGCATACGATGAACCGTTAGGATTGTCTGGTTCACTTACTGCAGGCTGTCCATCTTCGCCTACATACTGACTGTACACCTGTCCGTTTTCAAACAGTTGTTTTGCAGTTGCTTCGTCACAAACAAAGCGACCTTCTCCGTGACTTATGGGCACTAAATGAATTTTATTTTGTAAAACAGATTCATCAAGAGCCCAAGGACTTGTGGCACTTACCATGCGTGTTCTTACAACGCGGCTTATGTGGCGGCCAATTTTATTGTAAGTAAGTGTAGGCATAGTGTCGGTCATGTCGCGGAATTCACCGTACATAGCAAGACCTGTTTTTACCAGTGCCTGGAAACCGTTACAAATGCCCAAAGTAAGACCATCGCGTTTTTTAAGCAACTTCATAATGCCATCTGCAAT
>DMQP01000068.1 GCA_003455655.1 Treponema sp.
TTAAAAGTTCCTTTACGATTCATTGCTTTTATGATGCTATCGCTTGCAGACTGAAATGGAATATCGAAATAAGGAAGAATACGTTTATCTTTTTGCATAAGAGAAAGAATATCCGCATTAAAATGATCGGGATGAATATACAAAAGCCGAATCCAAAACTGACCATCTATCTTACTTAGTTCAGCAAGAAGATCATACAACAACGAAGAAGCATTTTGTTGGAAACCATTTTTTCCATTTTGCAAAACATCATCATCTGTTCCGCAACCGTAAGATGCAAGATCTTGACCAATAAGATTTATTTCTTTTGTTCCACCTAAAACAAGTTGCTTTACTTCACTTACAATATCTGCAACAGGACGAGAACGCAAGTGTCCGCGAATAAGAGGAATAGCACAGAAAGAGCAACAGTTATTACAACCTTCTGTAATTTTTACATAAGCGCTTCCTGCAAAAGACAAAAGCTGCGGTCTGTCACCACAACAGACTCCTTTTTGTTGGGGAACAACAACAGGACGTTTTTTCGCAAGAACATCGTTTGCTGTTTTTACAATCTGAGACAAATCTCCATTACCAAAAATTCCATCTGCTTCTGGTAAGTCAGATTCAAAAACATGAGCATACCGTTCTGCAAGACAACCAGCTAAAAGAATTTTTGCATGGGGATATGCGGCTCGTGCATCCATTACCGCATCAAGAGACTCTTGTTTTGCACTCTGAATAAATCCGCATGAATTGATTATAATTAAATCTGCTTTTGAAGCGTCATCAACACGAACATAACCAGCATTTGTCAGGTGAGAAATTAACAGTTCGCCATCTACCTGATTTTTTGCGCATCCATGCTGATCAAGAAAAAATGTTTGTTTAGTCAAGTTCCAGTACCACCAGACGAGAGCCAGAACTATCGCGTAACCAGCGAATTTCTTCAACCATTACTTCACCAGCACGGCCCAAGTCAAGATCGTAAGTTCGCGCATCTGCAACAACTTGAATCTTAAGCGCATTATGGTTGCTTATCCAAAGACGAATGGGGTTACCTCGTGTAGCGGTAATGTTTAACACATCTCCACTCTGGTAATAATTTTCATCGGTAACTCCATCTGACTGATAGCGCAAAAGACAAGGACCGCGGAATGAAATGTTAAGAGTAAACTGTGTGGGCTGAACTCCACGAACAATTACTGTTGCAGGTTTTTGAGTTGCAGCAACATCTTCAACGCTATCGGGTTCTTGTGTAGTCGAAGCAACCAAAGCTGAATATGATTCATCACGCAAGAGCATGCGTACTTCAGCACCACGACTTTCATCAGTTGCAGAAATGTCACTCAAGTATAAAATCAAATCTTTAATGCCATCACCATCGACATCAAGATCGCGTTCTTCACTTAAGTCAAACATTTGGCGACCTGCAGGAGTTTCAACAGCGAGACTTCCTAAAGTACTGCCAACGGTTAAGATAATGTAACCGTCTTCGTCGTTTGTAGAAGGAACTAAAATTTGATCGCCCTTGTAAAGACGACGCGTTTGTGTTTGACCGTCAAAAGTGTATTGATGAGCTTTTGTGCTTTCCTGTGCAAGTTGTGCTTTTTCGGCAAGACGTTGCGGAACTTTGAACAAACCAAAATACAAGTACAATCCTAAACCAACAACAAAAAGTGTTGAAGCGACAACAATAAGTGGAATTAAAAACTTAGGTCGATTGCGTTCTAACAGTCCAGGCGGAACAGGAGACTCTTGAATTTTTTTTGCATGATACAGTTTAATAAGTTCTTCACTTTCTAATCCAAGATATTCTGCATAAGTGCGCAAAAAACCAACAAGATAGGGTTCACCTGGGAAAGCAGCAGCATCTTCTTCTTCAAGTGCAATCAAATACTGCCGAGTAAGTGTTGTTTCTCTTTCTACTGTTTCGTAATCAAGATTTTTTTGCTCTCGTGTACTTTTGAGCAGTGTGCCATAACTCTCCATGATGCTTTACTCCGCAAAAAGGAAGTTACTGTAATTGTTTGCAGAAGATGGCGGATCATACAAAAAGCGCTGTTCTACCATGCCTGTATTGAGTGCATAGTTTGAAAAGCGGAACTTGTATACTTCACCCTGAGGGGTTGTTGCTTCTACATACATAATCAGTTTTGAATCGGGATCAATTGAAAGTTTGATGCGAGAAAATGCTTCTGATGCAGAACGCCGATACAAAATCAGATTTACAACCATTTGACCACTTCCATCATCAAGAGGAACAGCAGCCTGACCGGTTTCGTAAGCAACAGTGTAGTAACGTTTAAGAAGAGCCAGTCCTTGAGCAGTTGCAGCACTTACACCAGACATACCAACATTCTGTTCAAGAATTGCAGAGTATCCGGGAAGATAAATAGTAAGAGAGTCTCCGTCAAACAAAATAACTTGTTCAGCAGGATCTGAAAAATCTATGCGCAACATTTCGGGGCGTTTAAACGAAACCTTTCCCTGCATGGAAGAACGACCAGCAGTAATGGAAACCGAAGCTTCGTAATCTTGAATTGAGGCATATTTGTCGCTTACCGTTTTGAAAAAATCAGCAGCAGTCTGAATTCCCTGAGAAAATGCCGCAAGGGAAATAAAGGCGCAGACTAAACTGAGCATACGTTTTTTCATAGTTAACCCCGTTTACTTTAGTTCCTTACATAATAGAAGAATAAGAACTTTATTGCAATACTACATCAGTTTAGCATATTTTTGGGCAAGACGGCGTGACTTTTCTGCTGCCAGTCCATGATAGCGTGCTGGATCTTCAAAGAAGGTTGCAGGATTTTCCACTCCCAGTTTTTCAAGCTGAGCTGTAATCTTTGTATAGGCTTCTGTATGGGTTTTAAGAACTTCGAAGAATGTTTTTCCAGTCTTTTCTGCCTCAAGGGTGATTTTGCGAATAACTTCGTGTCCGTCGTTAACTCCAGCTTCTCCTAAAAGAATGTATGCGGGTTCAGCAAGAACACCACCTTTAACTTTTCCGCCCGCACCAGCAAGATTTTTTGCCATAGACTCGCGGTCTGCCTGAAGTCCAGAAACAACGCTTCTCATACGAGCAACTGCCATAGTAAAACCAGAAACATAATCTGCAATAAAACGCTGACTTGCACTGTTAGTAAGGTCGCGCTGATGTTCTGAAATTTGATCCATGTAGAAAGTCATAACGCGAGGACACATTGCTTTCCACAAAGATTTAACATGTTCGCTATTCCA
>DMQP01000026.1 GCA_003455655.1 Treponema sp.
CCTGCAGGAACTTTTGCCCACTTGGGGTAGAGTGTTGTGCGCATGAGTCTTCCTGAACCAGAATAGTCTTCCTCTTTAAGCACCAGTGCAATATCCTTGCGAATGTAGTATGTGGTGCGTGCATAGGCCGGCTTTGAAGTCTTTGCATCCAAAGTGATTATGTAGACAGCCTGCTTACCCAGCATACCTTCTTCAAAAGAAGCAACTGTATAGTTGTCTCTCCAGTGAGTTTCACTTTGATTTAAGTCGTCAAGATTTACATCAGAGTCACCAACGGCTTCTTTAAGTGAGGTGTGAGTAAATTTTCTTCCGATAGGGTCATAGGCCCAAATGTTGTCTCCATCACGAAGATATCCCTTTCCCTTGTCTGCTTCAGGAAGCAGTTGAACCATAGTCATTAAATCGCTGTCGGTTCTTTCGAAAATTTTAAACCTAAGGCTTTCGTCTGGTTCCCCAGGTTTTGAAATAAGCAGCGAAACGGTTGCTGAATAGTCTCCGTGGTAGGCAAGAACCTTGTCTGCAGCTTCCATTGTTTTGAATGCCTGTTCTGCTGTAGCGGCATCAACTGTCTGAGCCGTTACTGATGCAGCGCAAAGGGTAAGTGCAAGACCTAATGAAAGTAAAAGTTTTTTCATGTCGCTTCTCCTAAAAAAATATATTCCATAAATGAAAACACACAAAAGGTGTTTCTGTTACTTAATAGTACGCAAAGCTTGAGCTGGTGTCATTTTTGCAGCTTTTTTAGCACTTCCTCGTACTGCCAATGCCGTAAGCACAATCAGCAGAATGTACTGGGCAATAATTGCTCCTGCAGACAGTGTGTAGGTTATGTGACCGTTACGAAGGAAGAACGAAACTGCTTCGTTTTTAATAGTGAAGGTTCCCAAAATAGACATAACTACAAGTGCAAGAATTAAACCTGCAATTGCTCCTATAATACACAGAATAACTGCTTCTGTTGTAAAGAGTCTGCCAGCTGCTTTTCCTTGCATACCAAGAGCGCGCATAGTTCCAATTTCACGAATTCGTTCGTAGAGAATCATGCGGTAGGTGTTTGAAATGCCTACCATAACAATAAGCAGAATGACAATAAGAATGATGTAGGTTACCATGTGAACAATTGTCATAACCTGCTGTAATTGCGGAACTTCATCATCAAAAGTTTCAACGCCGTACTTTACGCCTTCCCACTGCTGGTCACGAGCGGTAAGTTGTTTTTCAAGTGCTGAACCAGGGTTGGTGGGATTTTTCATAATGGCTTCTTGGCGGCTGGTTACATTAATACCATCTTCACGAATGCGCTGTTCAATTGCATTTGCAACTGCTGCAGATTCATTTTCGTTTTTGAGGTAGATGGTAAAGGTGTCGTATCCACCAGCAGGAATTTCAATAAGTTCGTTAAGAGAGTCAATGTCAACATAGGCAATGAGTCCACTCATAAAACTGTTTCCCTTGATGATTGCAGAAACGGTAAATTCACCGACAGTGTTTTGTCCGTAGATTGTGTAGGTGGTAAAAAGCACCGTGTCTCCGGGAACAATGTTGAGCGTGTCTGCCATGGTTTCACTTACGATAATGTTTTTGGGTTTAGCAAAGTTTTCTTTTGAACCTGAAACTATTTGGAGTGAATCGAGCAGGTCTTTGTCGTTTATAAGATCCCGTCCTGTTACATTTGCAAGTGCTTTCTTTCCGTTGAACAGAATAGTTCCGCTCATCATGGAATACTGAGAAAGTGTTTCGTAGTTGATATTTAAGTCTTCTACAACATTGCGAATGTAGTCGTGGTCACGAATGATGTTAACCAACTGACCTTTGTCTTTTTCGTTTTCAGGTGGAAGTTTTTCCAAACCCTGAATGAGTACTGTTCCCCCTACCAACTGGGTAAGCTGTCTTCGCAAATTTTCTACTGCTCCAGAAGCAAGACCGTCAATTGCGGTTACGACAAAAAATCCGAATGCAATTGCAATGGCAAGAATAACACTGCGCCTTTTTTGACGCGTTAAGTTTCTTAGTGCAAGTGTAATAATTTCTTTCATCTTTTGCTCTCCTTAGTCTGCGCCCTTAGAAAGAGCTTTGAGCGGTGTAATTTTGAGTGCAGAACTTACGGGATAGAGATTGCTTAAGAATCCGCCTATAGCCGTAATGATGATGGTAGCAATAATAATACCTGGTGTGATTATAAATCTAAGCTGACCGCCACCCAAAATAATTTTTGCAATGCTGTTAGTTATGGTTATGTTGAATGCGTTAAAAATAACAGCCGCTATTGCTGCAATAACCGTTCCTATAAGTGCTGAACCTATAGTCATAAGCAGTGCCTCTGTAAAGAACAACTTGCGCACAAAAGATTTTTCAGCCCCTAGTGCACGCATAGTTCCTATTTCTGATGTTCTTTCAATAACAGAAACAGTCATTGTGTTCATAATAATAATGAATACAACTACTGCAAGAATAATGACTAAAATGTTAAAGAGAATTCCAATTCCTTCTACCGAACTGGTGTAGGAAATTGCTCCGTTTTCCCAGTTCATTGCAACTGCATTTATGCCTTCTTCTTCAAACCATGCATTGTAGTCTGCAACAATTTTGTCTGCTTCGGACGGGTGTTGCACCTTTCCAAGAATAAAGTGCCAAGCTCCCTCGTCTGTTTTGTTCAGCTCGTCACGAAGACTTGTGTCTCCTAAAATGTCGTTGAAGTCAACACTGTCGCTTGCAAGAATAGAACCATCTGTGTCAATGTCAGAGAACCAGTCGTCATCGCTTCCAAACAAATCGTCATCGTCAAAATCAACAATGCTGGTATCGACATTTGTAGAAACAGTACTTGCAATAGATGCTCCGTAAGTTAAATCTGCAAAGGCCCGGGCAAAAGACGGATTACAGTAGATAATCTGGAACATAGCACTGTTTTCGTTAGGAGGAGTAAAGAATCCTACAACAGTTGCTTCACGAATTACACCGTTTGTGTTTGCGCCTGCAACTAAAACTTTGTCTCCTACATTAAGGGGAATCTTGTAAAACTTTTCAAAGCTTTCACGAACGCGAGTGTCTATGAACAGTTCGTTTTGTCCAGAAGAGTAGTCAATCATTCTGCCTTCAACAACATGCTGTCCGCCAAAGGTGTCAAAATATGTTTTGTCTTCACCAGCGAACAAGAAGAATACCGGAATGTCCATGATACTTAATGAATCTTCTTCCATATCAACTTCGAATTCTTCGTCTTTGGTCATAAGAGCCTGTGCAGAAATAAGACGCGTTGTTTTAGAAATGCGTTTGTCTTCAGACATTTTCTGATTGATGCGTTCAACTTCTGTCAGTGCGGGAAGCTGGGGAATATCTCCTACGAGCGAAATAGACTGAACGCCCATTATGTCGATAACTTGTCCCTGCTTTGGTTTTGCTGATATAACGATGTCTCCCGTGTAGTTAGCACGAAAGTCACGTTCCAAGCCACGGTTTACTGATTCAAGAAAGGCATTGCCTAAAATGACGATTGCGCTTCCGAAAATAATAAACAGTGCAATAATGATAGTCTTGCTTTTGTGTTCGCGTAAATTGCGAAGTGCAAGCTGGAATAGTGCCTTCATGTTATTCCTCTCCGTAAATGTCGCTGCCTGCCTTGTGCTCGTCGTTGATGATGTTACCGTCGAGCAGGTGAACTACGTGATCACACATTTTAACAATGCGTGCGTCGTGGGTTGAGAAAATAAATGTTGTCTGCAACTCGGGGTCATTGTTGAGTTGTTTCATCAGACTTAAAATTTGTTTACTGTTTGCGCTATCAAGGTTTGCTGTTGGTTCGTCGGCAAGAATTACTGGAGCTTTTGTAACCAGTGCACGAGCTATGGCAACACGCTGTCTCTGTCCGCCAGAAAGTTCTGAAGGTTTGTGAGTTCTCCAATCAGAAAGACCTACTCGTTCAATAAGGTAGTTAACCCATTCTTCTTTTTGTTTTTTAGAAAAATCGTCTACAGGACATTTTGCGTCCTGTCCTTTTGAGTTGAGCAGAAGCTGGAATTCAACATTTTCGTATACATTAAGAACGGGAATAAGGTTAAAGGTTTGGAAAATAAATCCTATGTGACTACGACGAAGCCCTGTGATGCGCTTGTCTAGTTTTGATGGAATAGAAGTACGGCGTTTCTTTTTGTCTTTTGGATCAGAAGCCCAGCGTCCGTCTTGAACCTGAGCGTCTTCCAAATTGACACCTTTGTAAACATCAATGCCATTTATGTTGATAGAGCCTGCCGAGGGAATATCAATAAGACCAATCATATTAAGGATAGTAGACTTTCCTGAACCAGAGGGGCCTGACACTGCTGCAAATTCACCTTTTTCAATAGAAAAAGATGCATCTTTAACCGCAACGACTTCCTGTTTTCCCAGAGGGTAGGTTTTGCGGATGTTGGTAAGCGTAATAACAGACATACATTCATCTCCTTGTACTGTATTAGCCAAATAATACAGTAATACAAGAAGATGTGTCAATAGGGAGGCAAGAAAATGTGCTTTAAGGCGTCGGGTGTAAGGGCTGTTCCATGTCTATGCATTCCCATGTGCCTATGGGAAGAATGCACTGTCGTCTTGCGTACTCCCTAAAGCCTACAGCTTCGTAGCAGTGTCGGGCGCTTTCGTTGTTTGCAAATACACCTAGGTCAACTGTGTTTGCGGTAAACTTGTTGCGGGCATAATCCAGTCCTAGGGTAAGCATTTGCCTTCCGTATCCTTTGCCGCGAAGTTGGGGACTTACTATTACAAAGCCAAACCTTATGCGGCTGTTATCATCTTCCTTGGGGTATCTGATTATAAAGTGTCCTGCAGGTCTTTCGTCTTCATCAATTGCCGTAAGTGGAAAAAATCTTTTTGATTCAATCTGAGGACGGTACTTTTCTTCAATAGTGTTTTCCAAAAGTGGAAAAATGTTGAATCTGTCTGCCGACCATAGGTAGAGTTCCTCTTCAGTCCTAACCCATCTGCCTATTATGGCTGAGTCTTCCTTTTTGTATTCTCTAAGTTTCATTTTTTCTCCAGATTTAAAAACAAAAAGCCCTGTACGTCAAAAAAACATACAGGGCATTCAGATGGATTTTTTATGCGTAGATTGGGCGCACTGTAATTACACCGTCAATTTTTGCAAGAGCGGCAATAGAGTCGTCGTTTACCTTTCCGTCTACATCAATAAGGGCATAGGCGAGGTCTGCACGGTTTTGGTCAATCATTCCGCTAATGTTGAGTTTTGCTTCTCCCAGTACACTGGTAAACTGAGCAATCATGTTGGGAACATTTTTATGAGCAATGCACAAACGAGTTCCGCCAGCAGGAATTGCTGAATCCATTTTACACTTGGGGAAGTTTACGCTGTTTTTAATAGCTCCGGTTTCCAAGAACTGACGCAATTCTTTAACTGCCATAATTGCACAGTTTTCTTCTGCTTCGGGGGTTGAAGCACCTAAGTGAGGGAAGCAGACAACATTCTTTTTGTTAAGCAATTCTTCTGCAGCAAAATCTGTTACCAAACATCCAACTTTTCCGCTTTCAAGAGCAACCAGAATGTCTTCGTTGTTAACCAGTCCGCCACGAGCAAGGTTTATAATTTTTACACCATCTTTCATGTTCTTAATAGTCTGTGCACTAATAAGACCTTTTGTGTCTGGTGTTTCGGGAACATGAACGGTAATGTAGTCTGATTTTGCAAAGAGTGCATCAAGTGTTTCTGCGTGTTTTACTTCGCGGTTAAGACTCCATGCTGCATCAACAGAAAGGAAAGGATCGTAACCAATAACATTCATTCCTAAGTCAATGGCAGTGTTTGCTACCTGAGCACCAATTGCACCCAAACCAATTACACCTAATGTCTTTCCCTTTACTTCGTTACCAATGAAATTCTTTTTGCCTTTTTCTGCAAGAGCAGCAATTTCGGCTCCCTTACCTTTGAGTTCTGTGTTAACCCAGTTGGTAGCAC
>DMQP01000215.1 GCA_003455655.1 Treponema sp.
CAATCCATCATACCTGCGCCTGTTTTTTCACGCAGTTCTTTAACCTGACTAGCGGTAATATCTGCCATGATTCCTCCTAGCGCTTTGCATAAGCCTTGTCTTCGTCTACAAGGTCTTCGCCAGCGGTTTTTTCTTCTGCAAGGTCTTCAGCTTTAGGCTCAGTGGGCGTGTAGTTAGAGTAATCAACAATCTCTTCGTCTTCTTTCTTTGTAGAAGCATCTGTGCGAACTTCATCTTCATCACCGAGAGTTTCGATGATTTTAAGACCCTGTTCGTTGTCTGCTTCGATAACTGCGTTTGCAATGATTGAAGTAAAGAGGGTAATGGCACGAATTGCATCGTCGTTACCAGGAATAGGGAAGTCAATTCCTTCTGGATTACAGTTGGTATCAACAATAGCAATGATGGGGATATGCATGCGGCGAGCTTCTGCTACAGCAATCTGTTCTTTGTGTGTATCGATGATAAAGATTGCTCCAGGGAGTTCCTTCATCTCTTTGATTCCACCATAGTTTTTCTGCAGTTTTTCTTTTTCTTTGAGCAACTGAGAAACTTCTTTTTTGGTGAGTTTGTCAAAAGTTCCGTCAACTTCCATCTTTTCGATTTTCTTGAGGCGGAGCAATGATTTTTTGATTGTAGAGAAGTTGGTAAGAGTACCGCCCAACCAGCGGTTGTTTACATAGAACTGACCACAGCGTTCAGCTTCCTTCTGGATTGCCTGCTGTGCCTGTTTTTTTGTTCCAACGAACAGGACTGATTTTCCTGCTGATGCAACTTTGCGAATCTGATCATAGCTGTCTTTAATAGCTGTGATTGTCTTCTGCAAATCGATGATGTGAATACCGTTGCGCTCTGCGAAGATGTACTTCTTCATGCGCGGGTCCCAACGCTTTACCTGATGTCCGAAATGTACGCCGGACTCAAGCAGACTCTTCATGGTTACTACTGCCATGATAACTCCTTCACCGGAAGCAGTGTCTTACACCGTCTTCCACCTGACCTTTTTCTCGTAACACAAACTGCATTTGCAATTTATGCCCGGAAGATTCATACTGCATGCTCAGCAAACTGCCTGCATTGCAATAGGGCAGAAACATTCACTTAATCAATAAGAGAATATCCCTGTTCTTTTAACATATCATAAAGTTCAAAAATGGGCAAGCCCATAACAGAACTTTCTGTTCCTTCTATTTTCTTAATGAAGCAAGACATAAGCCCTTGAATCCGATACGCACCAGCAGCTCCATGCCATTCTCCAGTCTGAACATACCAGTCTATTTCTTCATCAGACATAGGGGCAATGGTAACACGGTTGCAACTGGTTCGTGTAGACATATCGTGTAGCCGTCCGTTGTAAAGAGCAAGTCCAGTTACCACTTCGTGAGTAGTGCCAGAAAGTTCTTTAATCATTTCGGTAGCTTCATCTTGATCTTTTGGTTTGCCCAATAGTTTTCCGTCTGAAGTTATAATCATAGTGTCTGCACCTAACATCCAGGGTATTTCCTGATTAGCAAGAACTTGCATAACAGACTTAACTTTTTTTGCAGCAATGAGTTCGGGAACTTCGTGTGGATCTGTACTAGAAACAAGCGTTTCATCACAGTCAGCGGGGTGTACAATAAAGGGAATGTTAAGTGATTGTAAAATTTCCTGACGACGCGGCGATGAAGAAGCCAATACAATGGGTTCCATAAGACAAAAAACTCCTTTCTTGACAATCTCCGCATTACGCTATATTCTTCCCCTGCATGAGAGATTAGCTCAACTGGATAGAGCGTTGGCCTCCGGAGCCGAAGGTTGTGGGTTCGAGTCCCGTATCTCTCAGACAGAGAAGGCTGCAGTCACTAGCGCAATGACGGCAGCCTTTTTTTTTTGCTGTGTTTAGCGAGCGTTCAGTTTTTTAAGCAGATCAAGTGCCTTTGTACGAACGGGTGTTACATAGTGATAGTCTGATGCAATAGCAGAAATAGACTGAAGCATAGATTCGGTGTCTTCAATCTGACCTGCAAGTTTTTCATAAGCATTAAGAACTTCGAAAGCAAGAGAACTTGTGGGGTTAAGAGCAGCATTGCGCTTCTGAATCCAAGCAATAGCTTCTACCGCTTCCTGACTGCGAGAACCTGCAACATTTGCAAGGGCACGAACAGCTGCAGACTGAACCATAGGCTCACGGTCTTCTTTTGCAATATCAACTAAAGTTCCTGTTACCGATTCATCACCAGTTTCACCCAAAAGATCACAAGCACGAGCACGAATGTCGGGGAAATTGTTTACAACACGACGTCCCTGGCGACTCTGAGTTATAGTTCCTTCACCTGCAAGACCAACCAAAGCAGAAGTCATTTCTACAGAACTGCGACCGCTTGCAACTGCATCCTCAAGATACTGAAGGGCAACCCATTTCTGATCATAATCATCTGATGTAGCAAGACTGGTAATAATTGAGTCTTGCAGTGTATTCAAGTATTCACTTTCAACTGATGAATCAGATTTGCTACCTGAGGTAACACTCTGATTCTGAGCAAACGCTGTGGCTGCAATAAGACAGCACATAATTGACGCTGCTATTTTTGTAAACTTCATAAATTCCTCCTAAAATCTGCCCTTTGATTATCGGCATATCACTATTTTATCAACAACGTAGCTTTGAATTTGTTGCAAAATTCCGCTTACATTTCTTCGAGTGTGCGAAGATGCACTTTCCAGTCACCGTTTACTTTGCGGAAGGTGTAATACACAATGTCTTTTCCGTCACGCTCTTGAACTGCATTTACATACGAGTCTGTTACATAACGAATCTGATCTACAGTGCGACCTACGCGAGAACCGATGAACACATAGTTAAAATAATCTTCCAAACTTGAAAGCTTAAGTCCTCTAATGGGAAGTTTAGACGAAATGTTCTGCAAATTAGTTTTGTTTTGCCAGTATTTGATGCTTTCGTCATCAAGGTAAGTAACCCATTTTTTGTAGTTTTTCTGGCGCATAATAAGATCAAGCTCTTCTACTTTTTGCAGAATAATTGCCTTATCTTCTGCAAACATTTCTTTGGTAATAGCAGAAGATGCCAGAGAACCCAAAGATTTTTCGTATTCCAAATCTGCCTGAGTTTTGGGAGCTGTCTTGGGTGTTGTCGAAGTTGTCGACTGTTTCGGTTGAGTCGGACCAGTGACTGTCTGCGTTTGTGCAGGACTTGCTTCTACTTCTGTTGATTCACAAGCGGTAAAGGCAAAGAGAGCTACTAAAAGCAGGGCAGTGCATGAATACAATGTAAATCGTTTCATACAGTCCATTTTAATACAGTAATTGAACTTCGTCAACTCTTATGCTATACTGCGCCTCATGAATGAATCCATAGCTGTTTTTCCAGGAAGTTTTGATCCGCCTACCTTCGGACACTTGAATGTTATAGAAAGAGCAAGCAAACTCTTTTCGCGCATTGATGTAGTAGTAGCAGTAAATCCAGAAAAAAAATACACTTTTAGCAGTCAAGAAAGAATGGCTTTTATGAAACAGCTTACGGCTAATTTTCCAAATGTAGAAGTTCACGAATGGAACTCGCTCATTGTAGATTACTGTAAGAGTGTAGGGGCTAATGTTCTTTTGAGGGGAATACGAAATGCAGGCGATTTTTCGTATGAATTTGACCTTTCTCTTGTAAA
>DMQP01000091.1 GCA_003455655.1 Treponema sp.
ATAGAACGTTTTGATTCTTTTGCCTCTCAGAAAAAAGACATTGTCTTTACTCGTTTGCATAAAACTTTCCGAACAATGAAAGAAGTAAAGCATACACAAAGAGCATTAGACGGTCACTACTGTGTTTCTCTTGCGGTAAAAAAACGCTATGTTATTCCTCTTGTAAAACAAAAAGATGGAAGCGCCTTGCGTATAAGCGACTGTAATGGCGAAGCAAAAAAAATAATAAGTGATTTTCTTTCGTATAGCGACAGCCTTTATGGTTGTGTTTGTATAGCACAATAATCTGTGGTAGACTTTTAGACTTTGCTCCGTTATACTTAGTCTATGAAGAATACGCAGAAAAATGAACTTGCAGTGTGCGGATTTGCTGCTGTTAAAACGCTAGAAAAAATAAACTGGGAACGCATAACCCGTTTTTACTTTGCTCCAGAAAAAGCATCTCTCTTTGGTGGCCTGTGTCGTAAAATGGCTGCCGCAAAAAAACCTTACAATCAGGTACGCGACCTTTCAGAACTTGAAAAACTATGTGGCAGTGTGCATCATCAAGGTGTTGTTGCAATGATTGAAATGCCACAAGTTCCGCCACTTAATTCTGAAATAACTGCACAGTGGGTTGCAGAAAAACAAGATACCATTGTTCTTGACCGTGTAGGAAATGCAAATAATTTAGGTGCAGTAGTTCGCAGTGCCGCTTTTTTCGGTATTCAGAATATTGTTATTCCTCTCGATGAAGCTCAGTCTTCTATAACAACTAGTTCTTATCGAGTAGCAGAAGGTGGTATGGAATTTGTAAAAGTGTATTCCATAAAATCAATTCCTCGTCTGCTTATGGATATGAAAGGTCGCATGGTTAGCATAGGAACTTCTCTTGAAGCAAAAGAAAGCCTTTCTTGCATTGGAACCCTTTGTAAAGACACACCTTCAATCATTGTCTTAGGAAACGAAGAGCATGGAATTAGTCGCGAAGTTCAAGACGCTTGTGATCATTTAGTTATTATTCCTTACACAGGTATAAACGCAAATTCTGAAGGTCCTCGAATGGACAGTTTGAATGTTGCTCAAGCATCTGCTGTTGTTATGTATGAATTATCGTCTGCAAGATCAAGAGGTGTAAAATGAAATTACTAAAAAAACTAACGGTCCTAGTTCTTCTTTCTTTTGTTATGATTTCACATCTTTTTGCACAAGGTTTGTTTTCTGTTTCTATTCCAGAGAGAGAACGCTGTCTTACCGAAAGTTCTGATCCTTTTACGCTGGATTTAGTAACCGACATCACTTTGGGAACTCTTTCTGCAGGAACATTTATTACTTCACTTGTTATAAAAACCACCGCAGATTTTCCTCGTTATAATCCTGCAACCATTTATGACAGAAATACAGTCAACGCTTTTGACCGCTGGGCAATGAATCCTTACAATTATGCTTTAGACAAAACTGCTGATGTTGGTGTTGCTTTAGGTTTTGCTGCTCCTGTTTTAACATTTGGACTTGAAGCTGCCTTTGGAAATCTTCCTGTAAAATCACTGCTGGATGTTGGGGTTATGTATGCCGAAGCATTTATGCTTAGCTTTGGTATTCGTTCTTTGTTAAAAATGTCTGTGTTGCGTCCTCGACCATATATGTATTTCGACAGTAAAGATTCCAAAGGTATTGCAGGAGACGACTGGCAGTTCTCTTGGCCAAGTGGACATTCTTCTAATGTGTTTATGGCAACAACTTTTTTAAGTTATGTCTTTTGCCAGTATTATCCAAATTCAGCATGGAAAATTCCTGTAGTTGCTTTCGACACACTCCTTGCAGTGGGAACAGGAGTCTTGCGTCTTTTGAGCGGAAATCACTATCTAACTGATGTGTTAAGCGGAGCTGCTATTGGTGCTGCCTGTGGATTTTTAGTTCCCTTTGTTCATCATTTAGTTGCAAAGCATAAAGCACAAGCCTCTGCTTCAGCTCCTGTTTCACTTGAAAATGTAGGACTTCTTCCCAACGGTTTTGTGGTAACGCTCAGTTTTAAAAAATAACTAAATGCACCAGTCTCCGTTTTGCTGGGTGAATGAAGTTTTAACTAAATCTTCCAGCGTCTTTGAATCGAGATAGTTGTTTATCAAATTATTGAACTCTGACCAAAAGGCAAGTGTTTCGCAGTCTTTTGCGCGAGGACATTGGTTAGGTGTATTTTCAAGACAAGCAACGGGGGCTAAGTTTCCTTCTGTTACGCGCAGAATTTCACCAACAGTATATTTGTCTGGAGAACGAGCAAGTTTGTATCCTCCTTGAGGACCACGAACACTTTGCAATAAGCCAAACTTGCTGAGTAAGGAAGTAATCTGTTCGAGGTATTTTACACTTACTCCCTGGCGTTCGGAAATGTCTTTAAGAGAAATGTACTCACTGTTGTTGTGCTGGGCCAAGTCAATCATAAATCGAAGTGCATAACGGCCACGTGTTGAAATTTTCATAAGTCTTAATTCCTACTTAAATACTAGTATAACAGTGTATTTTAGATTTGTCTACCAAGAAAGCCTTTCTCTTGTTGAACAGAAAAGTTTTTTTTCGTATACTTTAACTATGGCTCAACAAAAAAAACGTTCAGGAAAAAAACAACAGAAAAGTGGTCTTGCACTTGCCTTGTGGGCACTTGCCGCTCTTATTCTCTTAGTTATTTTCTTTGTTAATCAGAAAAAAATAATCAGCAATTTAAAATCAACAGACTTCTTTGATCAGGTATTCGGAAAAACTCCTGCCTTTGTGGAAAATTCAGAACCAGCACCTACAGTCGACACAGAAATAGATAAAAACGATGTTCAGCCTGAATCTTCTGTAGTGTCTATTGCAGTGAATCCAACTTCGCAAAGTAATTCTGTTACTGCACAAAATGCTGCTGCTCGTGAACAAGAAGCTCAAGCAACAGAAGTAAAAAATGGTAAACAAGAAACACAAACGCTTACGCCTCCGCAGACAGTAACGCAAACTCCACAAACAAGTACTATTGGGCAAACTATGAATGTTCGCCTTTTCTTTATGGAAATAGAAAGTGATGGTTCTGTTGCTCGCCATGAAGTTACTCGTACTATGCGAAAGTCTGACAGTCCTTTAGTAGACACACTGAATGCACTTATTGCAGGCCCCACTGACAGTGAAGAAGATGCGGGTTGTCGTTCTCTTATTTCTTCGGGAACAAAACTCATCGGCGCTTCGGTAAAAGAGGGTGTTGCAACTTTAAACTTTAGTAGCGAATTTGAATTTAATCAGTTTGGAGTTGAAGGAACTCGTGGCCAATTACAGCAGATTGTTTATACAGCTACAGCCTTCCCAACAGTAGAAAGTGTTCAGTTTTTAATTGATGGAGAAAAGCGTGAATATTTAGGAAGCGAAGGTGTCTGGGTAGGCACTCCGCTTAATCGCAGAAGCTTCTAGATGTAATAATCGGAGGTGTTTATGTTTCAAAAAGTGGGGGCAATCTTTTTTGTCCTGTGTCTTGCTTGTTCAAGTCTTTTTGCTTCTCAGTCAAATGTTGCTTTGTCTGATGTTAATGCCTTGTGGGATGAATTCTTTCTTAACGGAAAAGCAGAAACCTTTGACCAAATACTTTCTTATGTCGACACCGAAGATGAACTTACGATTGAAGTAAACAAACAATTTGAAACCTTTGCAGAAGATGTAACGCTTGCTAACATACTCATTGGTTGGGGTTATACTAAAACAGAAGAAGCCTTTGTTTTTTCTGGTGATGCAGAACTGGTTGCAGGATTTTTGTATCAGGATGCATTAACGCAAGAAGATGCTAACCTCATTTATTCACATTTAACCCCAGAACTTAAAAATAAGGCAATTGTAAAAACGCAAGTCTTTTGGCGCATCGTAAGCACTGCACAACAGAGACAACCTGTTTTGTTGCAACTTCAGAAACGGCTGCCTCTTATGCACGCACCAATTCAAAAAGAGTTTTGTTCGGCATTACAAATAAAAGAAGTTCTTACGCCCGTTATTTCACAAAACGGCTTTGCAGATTTTACTTCTTCTGGTTTACAGGTAAACATTATTTTAGTTGATAATCTTGCAGCAAGTGTTGAACAGTGGTTTTCTTTGGCAGAAGAAGAAACTCCACATTTTTATCCTGTTACAAAAGTAAGTCAAAATGACATTGCACCTTTTATAGTCTTTTCAATTAACAAGGACTGTCAGATTCCGCTGTATTACGATTTTGAATTATTAGCTTCCGATGGAAAAACAGTTTTGAATTCTTACTGTAATCTTTTGTTTGCACAAACACGGCCACCTAAAGCATCGGTTTTGTACACGGTAGAGCAGGCGGCGGGTATGCGTTTTGAAGAAACCGATGAAAAGGGTTTGTACTACTTCCGCATAACCGTCTACTCTGATTCTGCAGTACAGGGAGTTGCACTGCTTTCGTTTACTTACTGAATCTGATATGAATCTAAGATAGCTGTAAAGTACTGTTTGTTTGCCTGATAGATTCCGTCAAATACGGTCAGCTTTAAGTAAGTGTAAGAACCATCTTCTTTCTTTGTTAAAATGTTAAAGTCCCGGGTTACATTTCCTGTTGCAGGTTCGTAGTGCAGGGCAACAATGGTAACCCTTGCTCCATTTATTTCCATGCGTGTTTGCGGTAAAACAGAGAAAGAACCATTTGTTCCCTGGCACAGTTTGCGACACAAGTAAGTTTCGTACTGAGCCCGATTCATAGGAGCTTCTGCAATTTCGTTAAGAGAAAGCAGCGCTTCGTTTCCGCGGAACCATAAGTTTTCAAGCGATGTCTCCCACGATTCATCAAGAGTAACTGTTTGACTTCCAAAAGAAACCGTTACTGCCTGTGTTTTTTTTGTGCTAAAAGTTCGAGCATTATCTTTGGGTAAACCTTCAACACCTTTGAATGAAGGAAAACTATTGTCTGAACCCGACGAAACCATTCCTGTAGAAAGCATTTTAAACAGCACTGTTCCATCGGTAGCACGAATAGATTCAATGTTAAAAATAGGTGCAATGTTGCTGTATGTAATTTGCACACTTCCACCAAACTGAGCAAAGTCTTCTGTTGTGGTAACTTTAGAAAGACCGGTTACGCTTACTTTCTGTCTGCGAGCAGTAAACTCATAGAACAAATCATGTAAGTAATTGATAATATCTTTATCGCTTTCTTCTGTTTCACCCATTATTTTTTCGCCTTTAAGACTAAGATGTGGTGCTTCTGGATCAATTAAAAAGTAAAGGGTAATGTCTTTTTCAAACAACTTCTTCGTTGCATCAAGCGGTGCATAGTAACGAATGGCATAGGTTGAATCGTTGTAGTACATAAAACCAATGTACGAAGTTCGTTCAAACGAATAGTCGCTGTAGTAAATAAATTCGCCTGATTCATCGGGAATATAAGCATCTACTCCAGGAAGTGCCTGTGCTGCTGTCATGCACAAAAGTGCTGTAATAAGACCAAGTATAAATTTTGTTTTGTTCAGCTTCATAATAAATCCTCTTATAGAAAAACAGCGTATGAATAAAAGCGTTACATTATTCTGCATTCAGTTGAGCAAGTGCATCTTTTACGGTTTTAGTAACCGCAGCTGCTGCTTGTTCAAGAGGAATAAGATTTGCTTCTGCTTCATTTCGCATTTTAACTTCAACATTGGGAAGATTTTTTTCGCCAACGGTAATGCGAATCGGGAAGCCCAGTAAGTCCATGTCGTTAAACTTAACACCAGGGCGTTCATCTCTGTCGTCAAGAAGCACTTCAATTCCTGCTGCAGTAAGTTCATTGTATAATTTGTCTGCTGCCTCTTTCATTGCTCCTGCATACTTAATGGGAACAATTGCAACTTGGAAGGGAGCGACACTCATAGGCCATATAATTCCCTTGTCGTCGTGGTAGGCTTCAACAATACTTGCAAGTACACGGTCAACACCAATTCCATAACAACCCATAGTTGGAACACTTGCTTTTCCGTTTACATCAAGGTAAGTAACGCCCATGCTTTCGGTGTATTTTTTTCCTAACTTAAAGATGTGTCCCAGTTCGTTGCCCTTAGTGCTGTAGAATGTTCCGCCACAGCAAGGACATTTGTCTCCAGGTACAACAGTTCTTACATCGGTGTTTATGTAAGCGGTATAGTCACGACCAGGTTCAACATGTTTAATGTGGTAACCTTCTTTTCCGCTTCCTGCAATAGCATCGTGCATGTCGTTAACACTCAAGTCTTGCAGAATAGGACACTTAACCGTAACAGGACCAACAAATCCGTGGGGAGCTCCCGCAATAGCAAGAATCTCTTGGTCATCGGCAAGACAAACTTCGCTAGCTTTAAGTGCACCAGCAAGTTTTGCTTCGTTTACATCAAGGTCTGCACGAATAAGAACACATACATACGAAACAGGATAGAAAGTTAAGTTGCCTTCTGTTTTCTTTTCTAACTTTTCACAGAAAGGAGCTTTGCTTAAATCGAGAGTGCTATTTATGACCCGATACACTAAAGCTTTGATGAACATCTTTGGTGTGCATTTGAAAAAACTTTCCATATCCGCAATGCTAAATACATTGGGAGTTGCAACTTCTTCAATTGCAAGTTCTGTTTTTTTCTGGGGATTCCCATCGTTATCAACAGCGACATCGCTTTTGCAAGAAGCTTTTTCTACATTTGCAGCGTAGTCACAGTCAGGGCAAATAATGAGTGTGTCATCACCAACTTCACTTTCTACCATGAACTCTTCGCTACCACTTCCACCCATAGCGCCAGTGTCTGCCTTTACAGGAATAACTTTAAGTCCTAAGCGTTTGAAAATGCGCAAGTAAGCTTTTGCATAAGCCTGGTATGTTTCGTCTAGAGAGGCATCATCGGCATTCATTGAATAACCGTCAGCCATGTTAAACTCGCGACCACGCATAACACCGTAACGAGGACGAATTTCGTCACGATACTTTGTGTTTATCTGATACATATTGATGGGTAACTGTTTGTAACTGGTAAGACCAGCACGCACAATAGCAGTGTAGGCTTCTTCGGCAGTAGGGCTTACCACCATGTCTTGTTCTCCACGGTTTTTTGCCTTAAGCATCTGAGGACCCATAGTGTCCCAACGACCGCTTTCTTTCCAAATATCTCCCGGAACAATAACCGTTGGTCTAAATTCTACAGCGCCAGAACGGTTCCATTCCTCACGGATAGTATCTTCTACTTTTTGATATGCTTTAAGACCTAGAGGCATATAGGTATACAGTCCGTTTCCTAACTTACGGATTAAATCTGCGCGCATCATAAGTTGATGGCTTGCAATAATGGCTTCAGCGGGTGCTTCCCGCAATGTTCTGAAAGGAAGTTGTGATGTTTTCATGGTGAAGTATTATATAGAAAATAAGAGCCTTGGGCAAGTTTTCCAACCTTACTTGACGCAAGCAGGTCTTTTCGCTATTATGGTTATACTTTTAGCGGGTAGTAGCGCAGTTGGTTAGCGTGCATGTCTGGGGGGCATGAGGTCCCGGATTCGAATTCCGGCTACCCGACCAAAAAGAAAGGGGTATCGTCAAAAGGCGATACCCCTTTCTTTTTGGTCAACCGGAAGTCATGCTCTCAATGTGCATGACTTCCGGCGACACTAACAGGTTGCAGACACCTCAATTGGGGTGGGTTCCAGCGGACTATACATTGCGGATTTCTCTTGTGGTTTGATGATGATACCCCTTTCTTTTGGGTCAACCGGAACTCATTGCGGGCAGAAAAAAATAAAAAAATCTTTTAAGATACTATTGACAGTAATGTTTAAACTGTGTATATTATCAATGTTTCTACAAAAAGAAACAAAAATATGTATATGAGGTTCGTTATGAAAAAACTTATTCCCCTGCTTATGGTAGCTTGTCTTGTTTTTGCTTCATGCGGAACAAAAAAGTCTGAATCAAAACAGGTAAAAATTGGTATTGCAAAAATTGTTCAGCACCCTGCACTTGATGCTGTTGAACAGGGCATTATTGATGTAATTAAAGAAAACGGTATCGATGCACAGTTTGATCTTCAGAATGCAAATGGAGATGTAAACACTGCCGCTCAGATTGCATCAGAATACAAAGTAAAGAAAGTTGATGTTGCAGTTGGTATTGCTACTCCAGTTGCAATTGCTCTTTCTACAACGCTCAAAGAAACTCCCGTTGTTTTCGGAACAGTAACCGATCCTCTTTCTGCTGGACTGGTAGACACACTCGATCACGGAAAGAACAATGTTACCGGTATGAGCGATGCAATTCCTACAGTTGAACACATCAAGCTCTTTGCAAAAATTACTGGAATTAAAACATTGGGTTACATTTACACCAGTAATGAAGCAAACTCTGTTTCTTCTCTTGAACTGGTAAAGCAAGGTTGTGATGAAGCAGGAATCGCTTTGGTAACACAGGCAATCACTCAGTCAAGCGAAGTTAAACAGGCTGCAGAAACAATCATTGGTCGTGTAGACGGAATCTATCTTACTACAGACAACACAGTCTTTAGTGCAATTGCTTCTTTAGTTGATGTCTTTGGTCGTGCAAAGAAACCTATCTTCAGTGGTGATGTAACCGCTGCAAAAGATGGTGGTATTTTTATGGCAAGTGGCTTTAACTATTACAAAGCTGGCCGTGCAACAGGAGACATTGTTGTTCAGATTCTTAACGGAAAAAGCCCTGCAGAAATTCCTGTTCGCTTTATGACCGATCCTTCAGACAGCGATCTGTTGATTGACCTTGATGCAGCAAAAGCATGTGGCATTACCGTTCCCGCAGAATATGTTAACTCTGCAAACATGATATTCGAAAACGGAAAGCTGATAGAAAAATAATCTAAAATACAGTATATTCGAAGGACAGCCTGATTAAGACTTTCTTAGTCAGGTAGTCCTTTTTTTTATTTAGGGAAAAATATGGTTTGTAGCATTCTTATTGAAGGATTAATTTACGGAATCATGGTCTTAGGCGTTTTTATGTCTTACCGTGTTCTTAATTTTTGTGATATGACCGTTGACGGTGCCTTCCCTATGGGCGGATGTATTCTCGCTGCCTGTCTTACGGTGGGAATGAATCCTGTTATTGCACTCTTTCTTGCTTTTGCAGGAGGAATTGTTGCAGGATTATGTACAACAGTTATTTACACAAAACTAAAAATTCCCGATTTGCTTGCCGGAATTCTTATGATGACCATGCTCTATTCCATCAACCTTCGTGTAATGAAAAATAAAGCAAACATTTCTTTCCTAAAAATTCAAACTCCTTTTTCATCTATAACAGATTTTTTCCAAACACATTTTCCTTCAGTTCCTTCTGAATTAGGAATTTGTCTTTTCCTTATTTTATTTGTTCTTGCACTTAAATTTGTCATGGATGTTTTTTATCACACAGATTTAGGACTTACCATGGGAGCTCTTGGTGCTAACCAACAAATGATTATTTCGCAAGGTGTTAATCCTCAAGTGGTGCGGGGCATTGGCGTATGTGTAGGCGACGGACTTGCTGCTTTGTCAGGTGCCTTTGCTGCAATGTATAACGGTTTTGCAGATGTTGGTAGTGGAACAGGTGTTATTGTAAGTGGACTTGCTTCTCTTATGTTAGGCGAGTTTATAATTCGTTCTAACAAAATAGGCATGCAAACTTTGCGTGTGTTAATAGGTTCAATTATTTACCGTGCCATTATGTATTTTGGTAGAAGTTACGGTTTTGTTATTGGACTTACCAGCAACGACTTAAAACTTATTACTGGTCTGCTCATCATTATCTGTCTTATTGTTTCAAAGAGAGGAAGTAAACATGCTCGAGCTTAAAGATATAGGCATTACATTTAACCCGGGAACTCCCGATCAAAATGAAGCGCTCAAAAATATAAACCTTACTGTTAACGAAGGAGACTTTATTACTGTCATAGGTTCTAACGGTGCAGGAAAGTCAACGCTCTATAACATCATCTCTGGTAACATTGCTCCTTCTCACGGAACAATTCTTCTTAACGGTCAAGACATTACCAGCGAGCCTGAATACAAAAGAGCAAAATACATTGGACGCATTTTTCAAAATCCCCTTTTGGGAACAGCAGGAAAAATGTCTCTTCAAGATAACATGATGATTTGTAATCACAAAGGTTGGAAAGGACTCAAAATAAGTCTTAACAAAAAAAAGCAAGCCTACTTCCGCGAAGAACTTAAAAAACTTAACATGGGCCTTGAAGAACGTCTTAATGACAATGTAGATCAGTTTTCTGGTGGACAAAGACAAGCACTTACTCTGCTTATGGCAGTTATTTCAAAACCACAGATTTTACTTTTAGATGAACACACTGCAGCACTCGACCCAACCAATGCAGATATTGTTATGCGTTTAACAAAAGAATTTGCAGATAAGTATCATCTTACGGTAATGATGATAACGCATAACATGCAGCAAGCGCTCGATTACGGTAACCGTCTTTTGATGATGGATGCAGGCGAGATAATTCTTGATATTGGTGGAAGCGAAAAAGAAAATCTAACCCTTGAAGATTTAAATCAGCGCTTTAAGGCTATAAGAAAAACTTCAATAACAAATGACAAAATGATGCTTCAGTAAATTGGGCAAAACTACTTGACAAGTTCTATACCGTTCGGTATATATATAGCGAATGGTTTATATACCGTTCGGTATAGGAGTCTTTAGTGAACCAATTATTTTCAGACAAGTTTTTTTACCATATCTATCCCTTGGGGCTTTGTGCCTGTCCTTCTCGTAACGATTTTTCTTGTCCGCCTGGAACTGCTTTCCAAAAATTAGAAACAATGCTTGATCGTCTGTGCGCTTTGGGGGTAAACGCTCTCTACATAGGGCCAGTCTTTGAAAGCACCGCTCACGGTTACGACACCCTCGATTACTATCATGTTGACCGTCGCTTAGGCAATAATGAATCATTTAAACACTTTTGTTCTACTTGCCATCAGAAAGGCATTGCTCTTGTACTCGATGCAGTTTTTAATCATACCGGAAGAGATTTTTTTGCTTTTAAAAATATTCAACAATACGGTTCTTCTTCGCAGTACAAAGATTGGTACCTTAACTTAGATTTTTCGAGAGCAAGTAACTACGGTGACTGTTTTGACTACGAAGGGTGGGCTGGCTGTAAAGATTTGGTAAAACTGAATGTTGATAATCCTTCGGTGAGAGAACATTTGTTTGGAGCTGTTGATTTTTGGATAGAGGAATTTGGCATAGACGGTTTGCGCCTTGATGCTGCAGATGTTTTAAGTAAACATTTTTTAGATGCACTTTCTGCACACTGTAAAAAAACGAAAGCAGATTTTTGGCTTATGGGAGAAGTTGTACACGGAGACTATAACGATTGGCTTTGCAAGGGACGGCTTGATTCAGTAACAAATTATCAACTGTATAAAGCTTTGTGGTCTAGTCTTAACGACAAAAACTTTTTTGAACTTTCATATAATCTTGATCGAGAATTTGGGGAGCAGGGAATATATGCTCAAAGTATGCTCTACAATTTTTTAGACAATCATGATGTAAACCGTATTGCAAGTACCGTTAAAAAACCGGAACACTTGTATTTGCTTTATGCGCTTTTGTTTTGCATACCAGGCATTCCTTCTGTCTATTACGGAAGCGAGTGGGGCTTACAGGGCTGTCGCAGCGACCATAGCGATAGTGCTTTGCGTCCAGCTTTGCCTCCCTTTGTAAATGAAATTGCTTCTTTTGCAAAAGCTCAAGTAGATTCACAGTCTCTTGAAAAACTTATAGGCCGTTTTTCGAATATACGCAAAAACCATCCTGCACTTCAAAAAGGAAGCTATCGTTTGGTAAGCGTAACAAATACAACACTTGCCTTTAGCCGTTTTTGTGAAGAAGAAAGTCTGACTGTTTGTCTTAACTTAAGCGACAGAGCTCAAGACCTTTCTCTTGCAGGAATTGATTGCACAAATACTGTTGAAGATATTCTTGAACAAGAAAAAGTGGCAGTTAAAAACAAAACAATAACAGTTCCTTCTAACTGGCTTAGAATTATCCGCTAACAACACCATAGGCAAAAGCATGAACTATTGCCTGCAAGTGAATATTTTTTTTACGCGTTGATTCAGAAAGAAGATCGAGACATGCACTGTCAACAATCTGTCGGAACATTCGAGAAAAAATTATTTCTTTAGAGCGCATGTTTCCAATTTGTTCTGATGCTTTTTTGAAAAAGTTTAAGTACACTTCATCAATTGTTTGTGAAAGAGGCAAGTACTGTTGTGCTGCTTCTGAATT
>DMQP01000183.1 GCA_003455655.1 Treponema sp.
CAAATTCTGCCATAACTTCAAAGAAACTGTCATCATCAACAACACAATCAATTACATCACGAATGTCGTATCCACGCTTAGATTCTTCTGGAATAATTTCAGTGATTTTCTTTGCCTTTTTGCGCTCATCAAATTTATACTTTGCATCTTGAACAATTTCTTCACCGTAGTAGTGGGGAATGTAGTCCAACAGTCTGCGTACTTTTTCGTAACAGTCTTTTTCATCTGGACAGCGGAAATGAGTTACACCACTTTTCTGAGAGTGAATTGCTGCTCCTCCCAAATCTTCTGCAGAAATATCCATGAACAGAACGCTCTTTACAACTTTTGGTCCAGTAATGAACATCTGGCTAATTGAATCAACTGCAAAAATAAAATCGGTAATTCCAGGAGAATAAACTGCTCCACCAGCACAAGGTCCTGCAATAATGCTTATCTGGGGAACAGTTCCCGATGCGCGTACATTCTGATAGAACAAGTCTCCGTATCCACACAGAGCATCAACTCCTTCCTGAATGCGAGCTCCACCTGAATCGTTAATGCCAATAACTGGACACTTTGCCTCAATGGCTTTTTCAATCAGTTCTGCAATTTTTTGTCCGTGAACTTTTCCAAGACTGCCGCCCTGAACGGTAAAGTCCTGAGCATAGACTGCAACTTTTTTTCCGTTGATTTTTCCAAAACCAGTTATAACACCATCGTAAGGAATGTCTTTTGTTTCCATTCCAAAACTGGTGCATGTGTGACGTGCAGCTGAATATATTTCGTAAAAACTATCTTTGTCGCACAGTGCGTTGATGCGCTCTATAGCGTGCAGTTTACCTTTTTGGTGTTGCTTTTCAATGTTGTAATTGTACTTAGCCATTGCTTACCTCTGTGAAAATTTGTTGCTGAATTGTAACATGCCATTGACTATAAGTCAATATGACATTATTTGAAATTTTGTCAAATTGCGTTTTTTTCGATAAATTCTTTTGCTTCGTCCAATTCAGCGGCAGTGCTTGCCCAAGGATACATTTGTGCAAAGTTTGAAACAATAAGGTGAACATCTTCTGTTTGCGATTCTTCTACTGTTTTTGCATAGTCTTCGTAGAAAGTGTGAATGTCTATACGTTTTTCTTCAGAAGATTCTTCAAGAGCGCTTACAAGCCATCTGTTTTTTGTATAGGTAAGTGTTACTCTATCTGTGTTTTTTAAGACATGCAGTTCATCGAATCCTTCGCTAAAGATAAAATAGAATTGAACTGTGTGTTGAACCGTATCTCCTTCTTTGAGCTTCTGTCCGTTTTCTTCAGTAAGTGCATTTTTGTGCTGACGGTGAGTGGGAATGTCGGGATGCAGCTGAGCTTGAGTTCCGTCAATAAAGAAATTGGATAAACCGTAAATGTTGTAGGCACTTCCTCTGTTGTGAACAAACCAATCTGCAGGGGGAACTGTTTTTCCGCTTCCGTTGTATGTTTCCATTGTTTTTGCAGTAACATAAAATCCGCTTAACATATCAATGACTCTGCGCATTTGTGAACCAGAAGAACTTGCTTGTAATGTTACAATATCAAGATTACTGTATGCACTAAAAAATTGTTGTGTCACTTCGTAAGAGTTAAGACCTTCTGTTGTTGCATGTGAAAGTCTGTTCTGCTGCCAGGTAAGAACTAAAAAACTAACAACTGCAATTACTGCTACAATAATGGAAAGAAGGGTAATGTGTTTTCTAAACCAACGCTTAATGCCTAGTCTTTTAGTAAAGCCTTTCCATGCTCTGTTTGAATCTAGATTTTCAAAATGTTCTGGTGGTAAGGTTTTGCTGTTTGCAAAAAGTTCTTGCATATCTTGAAGTGGATATCGAACTGTTTTTGAAAACTGATTTTTTCTTTCGTCTTTTTGCAAATTATTTTTTTCTGATGATTCAGTAATCGATTGTGCTATGCTGTCTGTTAGCGAAAGTCTTCGTGCTGAATTTGATTTTTTGTGAACCTGAACTTTAGCAGTGCGTCGTAAGGCATTGTCTACAAAGAAAGTAAGTTGCGCATGTGATTGAGATAAGTCTGGCTGTGCATATGCGAGTGGAACAAAATTTTTGTCGTGAATATCTTTTGTACGTTCGTTGCTGTCTGTTTGACTAAAGGGAACTTTTCCGGTAAGCGCTTGATAGGTAAGAGCGGCCTGTATAAAGTGTATGGCAGCATAGCCTGAAAGCTGAGGATTTTTATAGTAGCCGTCGCGCTTTGCTCGTTCTGTTTCGTTAGTGCTAGAGAGTGAGAGTGTAAAAAGTTCTTGGGGTAAAAAGAGAATACGACTTACCACTCCCTCTTTGTGTTCAACAAGAATTCCTCCGGCTCCTACTGCTGGAATTAAACAGTCAGCTCTAATTGCGCTGTCTAAAGCACTACACACAAATGTAAGAGCCATTCGTCCTTGTTCGTGTGTTGAGGAATCAGAAAGTAAGTCGTATACCGTTATGCCATTGAATGCTGTTCCCACAAGAAGAACGCTTTCAAAACGTCCCTCTTGCTTTAGTTGTGTTTCGTCGAAGCTCCACTGTTCAAACTGCCAGCTGTCGCCAAGTGCCTTGCCTGTGTTTGTTGCAAGCAAACCTTTTTCGTGCAGTTTGTCGCTAATGCGTGCTTTTGCGCATGCACTTTGAGACATTGATAAATCAAGTAGAACCGTAGAGTTTTCGCAGTAAACAGTCATTATCGGTTTCCGTTTGTTCCGTACAGGTACTTGAAGTAATCCATGTTAGTACTGTAGGTTGTGTCAAAATTTTGCATGGTCGTTTTGTAAGACTCAAGACTCTTCCAGAACTCGTAAAACTGAGGGTCGCGGTTGTATGCTTCTGCATAAATGCGTGCTGCTTCTGCATCAGCTTTACCCTTTGTTTCTTCGCTAATACGGTAGGCTTCACTTTCAATAGTGCGCTTTTCGTTTTCAAGACGACCTAACCATCCTGCGCGCTTTGCTTCTCCCAGTGAACGGTAAGCTTGAGCAACTTGATTACGCTCTTTTATCATACGGCTGTAAACACTTGAGGTAAGTTCATCAGAGTATTTTATTTGGCGAGGAACAATGTCAATTAGTTCAATTCCGTATTCTCCAACCATTTTGCGAGCTTCGTCTGCCATTTCTGCACACAAACGATCGCGGCCTTTACTGATTGTTTCGTTAGTAGTGCCAGCGTTGACTAAAGCTTCAATCTGTGCACTGTCATCGTCTTCCATTTCTACCAGTTGCGTTTCTGTATCTGTGTGAACTTCATTGATGATGTTGCTTGAACGAACAATTTCACTTAAGCGGTTGCGTGTAATGACGGTGCGCGTTGCAGAGTCAATTATGTCGCTTAATTTTATGTCTGCCTCTTTTACTGTTTTGAATGACTGGTAGAAGAGTGCAGGGTCGTTTATTCTCCATCTGCTGGTGGTGTCAACAATAATAAATTGATTTTCGCGAGTGGGAATGCGTTCTGCATCTCCGTCAAGAGACAGAATGAGTGAAGGATATTCGGTCACTTCATCAATAAAAGGAACTTTGATGTAGAGGCCAGCTTCTGTTCGTGAAGCAACAATCTGACCAAAGCGAGTTACAACTGCTTGCTGATCTTCGCGAACAATGTAGAAGGGAAGTCCCCATATAAGGACGAACAGTACTGCCAGTGCAATGAGTATAAATGAAATTGTTTTCTTAGATTTTCCTGCCATGGTCTACTCCTTAGTTAGATGAAGTAATGTTTTTAACGGGAAGAATGTTATCAAGTTCACCGTCAATAAGTGTTTGTGCTTTATCTGAAGAACCAAAAATTTCTTCCATTGTTTCAAGATACAAACGCTCTCGAGTAATGGCGGGAGCACGACGGTATTCTTCGTAGACTGCATTGAAACGAGCCACATCACCTAAAGCACGGTTAACACGTTCTGCTGCATAACCTTCTGCAATTTGAATCTGACGGTCTGCTTCACCTTGTGCGCGAGGAATTTCTGCATTGTAGCTTTCTTTTCCTTCGTTAATAAAACGGTTCATGTCTTGAATAGCTTTGTTAACATCTTCAAAGGCATCTTGAACTCCCTCTGGGGGAACAATGTTCTGAAGCTTAACTGCAAAAACATCTATGCCCATGCCCAAGTGATCAAACTGATTGTTCATCATTTCAACAGCAAGATTTTCTATGTTGCTTCGTTCTGAACTCATTATTTCAAGAATAGCACGATCTCCTACAAGCGAGTTAATAACAGAACGGCTTATGTCGCGAATTGTCTGCTGTTTTTCTTGTACGCTAAAGAGCCACTGTCTGGGGTTTACAATGCGATACTGAATAATCCATTCGACATCAATAATGTTGAGGTCTCCGGTAAGCATGGTAGATTCACTTACAATATCATTTTGATAAGTGTTGACGGTTCCGCCTTTAAGTGTTTTAAAACCAAACTGTTCTGTTTGAACAACTTTGTTTCCGGGAACAATGTACTTTCTGTCTATTCCAAAAGGCAATTTAAACTGTAGTCCAGGACCTAATGTTTTTTCGTATCTGCCAAATCTGGTTATAACAGCTTGTTCGGTCTGATCCACAACAAAAAAACTCGAAAAGAAAATTGCCAAAAATGCGACAAGTATAACTAAAAGGATGATTGTTGTCGGATTAATGAATTTCTTTACCCTTGCTTTTTTTTCTTCTGTCATAAAAACTCCTCAGTGTAGAATGACGCAACAAGACGCCTTAATTTAAATGTAAGCAAAAAAGCGCAGAAATTCAAGCGAAATTATAAAATCTATGCTATAATGACTTAGAAAGGGAGGACGCTATGGCTTCAGAGAAAAAAACAAAATCTAAAGGAAAAGTTGTATGGTGGATTGTTCGAAAGATTTTGTTCCCTGTTTTAATTGCAGCTCTTCTTGCGGGTGCTGGTTGGTATGCATGGAAAGTGCTTTCTGAGCGTCATGTTCAGAAGTTACACACAACACTTGAAACCCAAGTTCAGAAAGTTGCAGAACTTACCGTTTTGAAAAATACCTTTACCGATGTTGTTTCTGTTAAAGCTACTCGTATTGGCGGATTAGCAAAAGCATATAGCATTGTTAAATACAGAGGCGTAATTAGAGTAGGCATTGCTGATGTAACAAAAATTTCTATTGAACTTTCTGAAGACGGAAAGTCTGCTGTGGTTCATGTTCCAGCATCTTGTATTTTAGGAAATGATATTGAAACAGAATCGCTTGAAGTTTTTGATGAAAAAAAGAGTGTTTTTGTTCCCATTGGAACTCAAGAGATTTTTGATGAAATTCGACTTGACATGCAAGAAAACGAAGCTCTTATAAAAGCACAGGGTGGTCTTGCCGATGCAGATATTCGAGTTCATGCTCTTATTGAATCAATGGTAAAATCTGCTGGTATAGAAAATGTAAAAGTTCTTACAATGTTCTAATTTACATATTGTGCCAGTTCTTCCCAGCGCGCATAACAGCTTTCAAGACGCTCTCTGTTTTGTTGATAGTCTGTACTTGCTTTACTGATAGCATCGAAATCTGTTCCGCTCATAATTTCTTCTAATTCTTTTTGCTTTGCTTCTCGTTCTGCAATTTCAGTTTCCAAAGATTCAAATTCTTTTTGTTCCTTAAAAGTAAGTTTTTTCTTTGCTTCTTGCTTATCTTGTTTTTCTACAACTTTTGGACTGGCACTTTCTTCTGCTTTAAGTAGTTTGCGGTAGGCAATATAGTCGCTACACTTTCCAACGTAACCACTGACTCTTCCGTCGTCTTCAAGAATAAAAAGTGTGTCGGCAATTTTATCCATAAAGTAACGGTCGTGACTAACAATTAACAGACAGCCTTTAAATCCCAACAAAAACTGTTCCAAAATGTTCATGGTAAAAATGTCGAAGTCGTTGGTTGGTTCGTCAAGAATAATAAAGTTTGGATTTTGCATAAGCAGTCTAACTAAGAGTAGCCGTTTCCGTTCACCACCGCTTAAAGTGCTTACGGGAGAGTACTGAATTTTTCCTTCGAAGCCAAACTGTTCCAAAAATTGAGAAGCACTCAGTGTTGAACCATCGTTCATGTGCATAACTTCTGCAGCTTCCTGTATGTATTCAAGAACAGTAAGCGATGTGTCTTTAAGTACAGGATTTTGTTCGTAGTAAGCAATGGCTGTGTTTATGCCACACACAATGTTTCCTGAGTCTGGCTGAATTTTTTGTGCAATAATGTTAAGCAGTGTTGTTTTTCCAGAACCGTTGTCTCCAAAAATGCCTATTCGTTCACCTTTGTTGAATGTGTAAGAAAATGAATTGAGTACGGGAGCGTTTTTTGTTTTAGAAGCAAATCCTTTAGGGAAATTTTTTGTTACTGAATGAAGTTCAAGAATTTTTCCTCCCAAGCGTCTGCCTGCAACTTCAAAAGTAAATCCTTTATCTGCTGAAAATTTTTCTCTATTGATAAGAGCCTTGTCGTGCTGAATACGAGCTTTTGCTTTTGTTCCGCGAGCACAAGGACCACGCATAAGCCAGTCTCTTTCAAAACGTAAAACACTTTCTATGCGGCGTTCGGTATTGGCTTCTATTTCTGCTTCGATTTCTTTTTTTTCAAGATAGGTTGAATAGTTACCTACATACAATTTGACTTTTCCGCGAAAGAGTTCGTAAATGTGATTGCAAACTGCATCAAGAAAGTAGCGGTCGTGTGTTACCATAAGAACACTTCGCTCTGTTGAAACTAAATAGTCTTGGAGCCATGCAATTGTGTTAATGTCTAAATGGTTTGTTGGTTCGTCAAGCAGTAAGAGTTTTGTGTCTTCAACAAGAACTTGTGCTAAAGCAACTTTTTTTAACATGCCTCCTGAAAGTTGGCCCATGCGTCTGTCCATGTCTTGTATGCCTAACTCTGAAAGAATTGATGCAACTTGTGTTTCGTAATTCCACAAATCTTTTTGTTCCATAAGAGCAGAAATT
>DMQP01000032.1 GCA_003455655.1 Treponema sp.
CTGTTAGACATTTTGCGGAAGAAGATGATGTACAAAATAACAATGACAATTACGGGGAACAAGGAATACAAAATTTGTAGCAAGAAGCTAGACTTACGAGTAACAAATTTGTATGAAACTCCCTGTTCATTTAAGAAAGTCATGTATTCGTTATAAACACCGCCTGCAGTTCGGTAGATTTGATCTGAATTCGAAAAACGGCTAAAGAACTGCAGGTATGGGTTTTTACTGCGCTCTTCCATTTCGGCAACAGCCTGAGGACCGTATCCGGTTAACGAAGATTCATCAATTTCTACGCGAACAATTTCTCCGGTTTCAATTTTGTGGCGGAACTCTGAATAGTCAATAAGTTCTTCGGGTCGAGAAGCAAAGAGCATGTTAACTAAAAACAGTGCTGCCAGTGCTACCAGTAAAATGCTCCACAGGGGAACTTTAGGTTTATTGTTTTTGTTGTCAGAACCTTTTTTATCTGATTCGTCATCAACCGCAAGCTTAAAAAAGTTAAAGGGATCGGTGTCGTCAAACTGTTCTTTTTTCTTGTCTTTATTTTCGTCGCTCATAACTCTAATATATGAAAAAAAAGGCTTTATGTCGACAAAAATCGTGTTATTGGGTTATTTTTTATTGCAGAATTCCGATATAGAAGATGAAGGGAAGGCTTTCCAATCAAGCGTATAGTATTTTAGGAGTCAGAATGGCATATAACGCAAACGGCTACAACGCATACCGCGAAATAGGAGTTAAAACAGCAAGCCAGGGTAAACTGGTTGTTATGCTGTATGAAGGTGCTGTCAGTCATATTGAAAAAGCAATGGAACTGATTGGTGATGAAGGAAAAATCAAAGCAGACAGCGTCGAAAACTTTGGAAATCACATTCAAAAAGTTCAGGATATTCTTACTGAACTGCAAATGAGTTTGGACATGGATAAAGGCGGAGAAATTGCCAAAAACCTCATGGCTCTCTACATTTTCTTTAACAAAGAAATTCTTGACGCAAGCATTCAGCACGACAAAGCAAAACTTGCAAACATTCATAAAATGCTTTCTGACTTGCGCGACTCTTGGATTCAAATTGCAAACAGTACCGCAAATACTCAGGCTAACATGCAGCAGGCTCGGCCTTCAATCAATATCACTGGCTAAGGAGAAAGGGAATGACAAAAGAACTTTCACAAGAAGAACTTGACGAACGAGTTGCAATCCTTCGTAGATTTCGCTCTTTGCTTGAACAGCAGCGCAATAAATTCCGCGAGTACCTTTTGGTGCTTGAAAAACAGGAAGGCACTATTGAAGCTGAAGACCCAGACGCAATTATAGCCCACAGTGAATTAGAAGAACAGATTGTGCGCAACATTGGCTCTTTGCAAAAAGTTATTGCCCCTATGCAGCAACTGTATCAAACTTCCCATGCCGCAACTTACAACCCACAAGAAGCTATTCCTATTGATAGCATACAGAACGAACTGTCACGACTTCAGACACAAGTGCTTGCTCAAAACGAAAAAAACAGAGCTTTACTTCGTTCACATATAAGTTCATTGCGAACACAAATGGCTCAGTTTAAAAATCCATACAACAACCGTCAGTCTGTATACGCAGGGACAGACCGTTTAGGAACAATGATTCAGGTTGAAGTGTAAGCGTCGGTGTGCTACAATGCCCTTATGGCATACGAAAAGCATTCCGAAGACGACAGCGTTTACATTCTTGATTCATACGGACTTATTTACCGCGCATATTTTGCACTTATAAATCATCCGCTCACAAACAAAAGTGGCCGGAACATTTCAGCTCTGGTCATTTTTTTCAGAAACCTCCAAGCACTTTTAGCTCATTACAAACCCCGATATTTGGCAGCAGCCTTTGACTCGCGCACGCCAACTTTCAGACACAAACTCTATGCAGAATACAAAGCAACCAGACAAAAAACGCCAGAAGACTTACACGCACAAGTTCCGTGGATTGAAGATACACTCACTGCTCTTGGCATTCCTGTTCTTCGAGTAGATGGATACGAAGCCGATGACATTATTGCAACTGTTGCAAAAGAATGTCAAAAGACAGGGCGGCACTTACGCATTTTAAGCGGAGACAAAGATTTGCTACAGTTAGTAAATGACACTTGTCTTCAGATGCAGCCCGACAAAACAAACGGTGGATGGGAAACAAACGGTAAAGAAGAAGTGCTTTCAAAGTGGGGCATTGGACCAGAAAAAATTCTTGACTATCTTTCGCTTGTAGGAGATAGCGCAGACAATGTTCCAGGGGTTAAGGGTGTAGGAGACAAAACAGCGCTTAAACTGCTGGAACAATACGAAACACTCGATGGCATTTACCAGCATGCAGATGAAATTAAAGGTGCACTGGGAACAAAAATTCGTGATGACAAAGACAATGCATATTTTTCAAAAAAACTTATTACACTGTGCGACACTGTTCCTATTGAAATAAATTTTGATTCCTTTAGTACAGCTCATCTTAATTACGCAAGTGCCGCAGACAAACTTGAATCAATGGGGGCAAATCTTGCTGCAAAAAACTTTCGCGAAAAAGCATTAAAAGCCCCGCACTCAGAAACAGAAAAGGTCACTGAAGACGAAGAAACAGAAACAAAAGAGCTCAGTGTTAAACAAAACTCTGGCAAGTACAGCGCTTGCACAAGAGCAAAAGAACTTGCAGACATTATTGACAACATACTCAGTTCAAAAGAAAAAAGTTTTGCCTTTGACACCGAAACAGACAGTCTTAATGCACATCAGGCTCACTTGGTAGGCTTTAGTTTGTGTAGCAAAAAAGGAACAGCAGTATATGTTCCCGTTGTTTTACCAGGTGGAATGTTTGCACCAGAAACAGTCAGCACTAAAGATGCACTTACGCAACTTGCACGATTGTTTTCAAACGAAGCTGTTACGGTCATCATGCACAATGCAAAATTTGATCTTGAAGTTTTACACACAAATGCAGAAAGAGAAAACATTTCTTTTTCTTTCGACTGTAAACTTCGCGACACTATGTTAGCAGCATGGCTTGTTGATTCAGATGCGCAGGGAAAATCGCCATACAGTCTTGAATACTTAGGTGAAACAAAACTGGGACTTAAGGGCATTGAGTTTAAAGATGTTGTAGAAAAAGGAAAAACCTTCGCTGATGTTCCCCTTGAAAAAGCAGTTCCCTACGGAGCAGAAGATGCGGACTTTACCTGGCAGTTGTGGCAATACTACGAACCTCTTTTGACAAAAGGCAATTTAAACGAATTGTACTACGACATGGAACTTAAAGTGCTGCCTATTTTAACAAACATGGAAATTGCAGGAATTCACATAGACAAAAAAGTTCTTGCAGATTATTCAATTGAACTGGCAAAGCAAATTAAAAGCATAGAGAAAAAAATCTACAAGACAGTTGGTCATGACTTTAACATTGCCTCTACCAAACAATTGCAAACAGTTTTGTTTGAAGAGCGCGGTCTTGCTCCTGGCAAAAAAACAAAAACTGGTTACAGTACAGACACCGCTGTTCTCGAAGAACTTTCAGAACGCACAGACGATCCCCTACCCCAGTTGATTTTAGATTATCGTTCTTACACAAAGCTGCAAAGCACTTATGTTGAAACATTACCCACTCTTGCAGATGAACACGAACGAATTCACACTTCTTTTTTACAAACAGGAACAGCAACAGGTCGCCTTTCTTCACGAGACCCCAACTTGCAAAACATTCCCATTCGTGACGAATCAGGTCGCCGCATAAGAGCAGCCTTTACCGCAACAACAGGAACAGAACTTATTTCTGCAGACTATGCACAAATTGAACTGGTAGTGCTCGCTCATCTTTCAGGAGACAAAAACTTACGCCAAGCATTTATAGACGGCATTGATGTTCACCGCGCAACCGCTGCTCTTATTTACGGAATTACACCAGAGCAAGTAAGTGCAGAACAGCGACGCTTTGCAAAAACAGTAAACTTTGGTGTTATGTACGGCATGAGCGCTTTCCGTCTTGCAAACGAACTCGGTATTAGTCGCACTCACGCAAAAGATTTTATAGACCAGTATTTTACCACCTACGCAGATGTTCGACGCTTTTTAGACCAAACAATAGAAAAGGCACAGCAGAATGGATATGTACAAACACTTATGGGTCGGCGCAGAGAAATTCCAGACATTAACAATGCAAACAAACTGATTCAACAGTCTGCCCAACGAATTGCCATTAACACTCCCATTCAGGGAAGTGCCGCAGATATTGTAAAAACCGCAATGATAAAAGTTCAGCAGGCACTTACGCAAGAAAAAAGCAAAGCCCGCATGTTGCTGCAAGTTCATGATGAACTTATCTTTGAATGTCCGTCTGACAGTGAAACTATTGAAAAAACAATTTCACTTATTCGCGACAACATGGAAAATGCAGTGAAACTGTCTGTTCCTCTCAGAGTAAGCATAGAGCATGGCTCTAACTGGGGAGCCTTCCACTAATGATTTTATGCGTAACAGGCCCAATGGCAGCAGGGAAAAATGTAGCTTCAGACATTCTTGCACAAAAGGGCTTTTTTACCCTCGATGCAGATCTTCTTGTTCATCAGGCAGTTGAAAGCCAAAAGAGCGCAATTCTTGAAGCCTTTGCAGAAGAAGCAAAAGCTATGGGCTTAAGTCTAACTCGTTCAGACGGAAGCATAGACCGTCGTGCTTTGGGAACAATTGTTTTTAACAATCCACAAAATGTAGAGCGCCAAGAAGCAATTGTGTATCCAGAAATAAACCGCCGCTTTGAAGATTTTTTGCAGGAACACAAAGGTAAAGACTGCGCCATAAATGCAACGGTTTTGTTTAAAGTTCCTGTTATGCAACAAATGGACGCTGTTTTATACATTGACGCCCCCCGCCTTATCCGCCTGGTAAGAATAAAAAAAAGAGACAATCTACCCCTAAAAAATATATGCAAACGCTTTCGTGCACAAAAAAATCTTTTTTCTAAATATCGTCTCGTAAATGCCGATACTAGAAGAGTATGGAATTTAGGCACGAGGCAACATTTGGAAAAGAAAATTGAACAATTCCTTGCCTCCCGCCGCTAGGGGATAGACTTATGGAACAAAAACGAATTCTTTGGATTGTACTGGCATCTGGCATTTTTCTGCTGGTTGTTACCGGAGCAGCACTGCTACATGTACTTACATCACGCACTGGTTCTTCTACCGGAGTAAACTCAAGCACGGTATGGACTGCAACTCCAACTTTGTCATCTAACACAACGCAAACTACTCCTGAGCCATACGCACAGGGCATTGCATCTGTTACAGCAACACCTACCGTACAGGAAAAAGAACCTGCTGTTAGCGAAGAAAAAGAATCATCTTCTCAGGTAACACAGACAGAAAATCTTACGGTTATTGCAAACGGAACCACTAACATTTATGACACAGGCACAACAACAATAGACTTAAACACACTCAAAGCAGGAACAAGCACTTCTGCAGTAACTGCACAAAATGCTGTTGCAGCAGATGCTATTGCACGAAATGAACAGACCGTTGCAAATACAAAACCAGTAGCTACAACAAGCACAAGCTCTTCTACCACAAAGACAAGCACTAGTTCGACTACAAGCAGCGCTTCAAGTTCCACAAAGAAAACAAGTACGGCTTCTACAAAAACCGCAAGCACTACAGTAGCAGATCGTTTTTGGGTTCAGGCAGCATCTTATTCAAGCAAAAAAAATGCAGACGAAGCTCGCGAACTGTTAGACAAAAATGGAATTCAGTGCGAAGTATTTACCTTCACTGACAGCAAGGGAACTTTGTTCTACCGTGTTCGTGTTGGTCCTTACACTACAAAGAGTGAAGCTGAATACTGGAAACAACAGATTGATGCAATTGAACTGTTTGCAAAAGCAGGAACATACATCACTAACTCAAGCGCACCTGCAGTGGCAAAGAAATAAGTGAAAAAGACAAACGCCATGCGCATCTTAGACGGTGCGCATATTTCATACGAAACACTTTCTTACGAAGACGATGGGGAACATGAACTAGCAAAAGGAGCAGCAGAACTTACTGCTCAAAAGTTAGGCATAGACCCTTCTTGTGTTTTTAAAACAATTGTCATGCGTACTGAATCAAAAGAAGTGCTTGTATTCTGTCAAAGCGCCATGCACGAAATAAATCTAAAAAAAGCACGCACTGCAGCAGGAGCAAAAGAAGTTACTCCTGTTAAACAAGAAGAATTACTTGCATTAACCGGTTATGTTCGGGGCGGATGTTCACCTCTGGGAATGAAACGCACATACCGTACCTTCATAGACCAGAGCGCCCTTAGCCACGAAACAATCTGTATAAGCGCAGGTGTTCGCGGTCAGCAAATAAAACTTTCTCCCGCAGATTTAGTTAAGGCAACAAAAGCAACCGTTACAGACTTAATACTCGAGTAAAGTCTCTGCTTATTTTGAAACCATAGTGTACACACCGTCCCAATTCTGAGGCTTACCTTCTTTTATAAACTGTTCACAACGACGAGCAAAGACTTCAGAAGAAGGATCTTGGGCATAACAGCGCGCAGCATCACGGAAGAGTTTTAATGCTTTTTCAAAATCTCCCTGTAAGTACAAATCTGAACCTTCGTTAAATATATGAGCCGCTTCAATTGCTTGTGCAGGCAATTCAGATTTTTTTCCTAACACGCTGTAAATTTGAACTGGTGTATTTATGTTAATAACTCGAACTTTATCTAAGCGACGAGAAAGGAGCACTCCTTCGTTTTTACCACTGTCTGCTTCTTTCCATGTATTTTCAGAACACATAATCCATGTTCCGTACACTTTGTTAACACCTTCAAGACGGCTTGCAAGGTTTACATTATTGCCCATGATTGTGTAGTTGAGTTTCTTTTCAGTACCCATATTTCCAACAACCATAAGTCCACTGTTTACACCAACACGCGATTCAAGTGCAAAAGGAATATCGTGATCGACTTCAAAATGTTTTTTGTTGTATTCAGCCTCTGCCTGCTTCATGCGAATTCCTGCACACAAAGCATCAAATGCATGGTTGGGATTTTCAAGAGGAGCACCAAAGAACGAAACAATTTCATCTCCGACATACTTGTCTATAGTTCCACGGTTATCCATAATGGCATCACTTAATGCACCCAAGTATTCATTCAAAATCTGAACCAAACGAACAGGGTCATTAACCGTTTCACTAAACTTAGAGAAAGATTTTACATCAGAGAAAAGTGCAGTTATGTTTTTGTCAGAACCACCCAACTGAGCAACTTCTGGATTTTTAATAATCTGACTAACAACTTCTGGAGCAACATAAGCACCGAATGTATTTTTTAAGAAAGCACTCTGATTGATTACATCAACAAAACGCAAAACCAGTAAGACAATATACGTTACTGTTCCTATAAGCACTGGCACCAGGAAAGGCATAAAGATTTTAAAGCACAACATAAGCAGCACAGGAACAACAAGGGGAACAAGCACATACACTAAAGAGAAAAGATTCTTTTTGCCAGCACTGCGAATTCGGCGACAGACAATAATTGATGCAAGACACAAAAGAATAGTAGCTACAATGCCCCACCATTCAGACACTGGAGTAATAAAATCTCTTTGCAAAATAGTGTTAAAGACATTTGCGTGAGTTCCTAAGTTTGCATACGACCGAGAAAAAGGTGTTACACCAAAGTCGGTACTTGCAGCGGCAGTATAACCAATAAAACACACAGAATCTTTGTAGACTGTTTTCATGTCAGTCAAATACTCGCGGAAGACAGACCAGTCTGAAAGAAAGGCATCGCGAGCATCTGCATAATATTCAGCAAGAATCTCTGACTCAAACAAAAATGGAACTTCATTCAAATTTTCTAACACAAGATCCATTGCACTGTAGAATGAATCTCTAAGCGCAAAGTATGCATTGTAATCGCTTTCTTGAATGCCTCTTCCGTTACGCTCTGAACCATCAGCTTCAAATCCGTAGCAAGAAGCAAGCAGAGACGAAAGCATTTCTTGAACTTCATCATAAGCAATAAGAGCAGCCTCTGAATCTTCAAGCAGTTTTTGTGCCTCTTCAGAAGAATCAAGGGGAAGTAAATCTGCAAGGTAAGAGACGCATGATATTGATTCAGATTCAAGCAAATCAAGCAAGTACAAGAACATAACAGACTCGTGGCGGAAACTGTCTGCGTATTCACCATGCTGCCAGTTAATAAGCATACGACCCTTTTCATCAAGAGGAATGGTTATTGTTGTTGCTTCATTACTTTGTGGTAAGTGCACTCCCGAAAGAACTAAAGAATGTTTTTTACGCTCAATGTGTTCAACCGAAAGATAATCGAGCAAAGGAGAAAAAGCAAGTTGACCAGCATACTTTCCATTGTACTGATTCAACAATTCAATACGACGGCGAGTTCCATCGGAATCAACATAAACATTAGTAAAGCCAGCACCAGCAGCATGATCAATAATGTTAGAAAGAGCAGGAACCAGTGAACGTTGAGCAGAAACAGTTTCTTCTTTCAAGTTTTCAATTTCTTCACGGAAAGAAGCTTCATTGCCTTGTTCAATACGATTATGTGGGTCAGAAACGATATTCCACAAAAAACGCTCACTTGCATATTCAATTCCCTCAGGATTTGAGTAAATGTTTCTAAGGTTCATGGTAAGCCATGCGTTTCCGAAGAACTGAACATTGGTGGCAAAAATTTCATCGTTGTTGCGAGAAAGGGTATCAAGAACTTCTCGACTTAATGAATAGAAGACTGGGTCTATTTGTTCACGAAGTACGGTATTCATTAAAAATTGATGCATTTGACTTTGGGGAACAGAACGTGTGCCTGCACTTATTTCACTGCCCATTTGATCCAAAGCCTGGGCAATTTGTTTTTCACCAGCAGAAATTGAGCTTAAAACACGATCTTCTGCGTTGGGTGCAGCTGCTTTTGCACTGGGTTCCAAGTATTCAATATCGAATACAGCTGAATAGGCTCCCAGTTCTTTCATACGAAGCAGGGCATTTCCTAAAATATCGCGGGTCCAAGGCCATGTTCCAATTTCTTCAATAGAATCATCATCTATTTCGACTAAAAGAATCTCTGAAGACTCCTTGGGTTCTGGAGTTACGCCCAAAAGCAAATCGTAGAGACGCATTTCATACCGTTGAAGGACTCCAAATACCGTAAAAAGACAGAAAATAACACTTACCAGTGCAAGTACCAGAAAATCAGCGTTCTTCTTGAAGAATGAATTTTTTTGCGTTTTACCCATGACAATAAGTATACCCTATGTTATACTAGATTTCAAACGATTTAGTGAGGTGCATATGAAAAAACTTTCACTGAGCATTCTGTTTGCCATTTTTACCCTCATTGCGGTAAATGCCCAGTCAGCAGATGCGGTAACCAACATTCTCGCAACAGATACTGTTACTTGGGGTCAAGCGGCTTACTTTACCGTCACTGCAAGAAGCGACATTTCAAATTCAATTTCACAAGAAGAAGCTCTTCGAATGATTATTTCAGAAGGATGGGCTCCCGAAAACGCAGATGTTTCAAAGCCAATCAATCTGGAACAAATTTCCTTTATGCTTGCTGCAACTTGGAACATTACAGGAAGTCTGTGGCTTAAACTAGAACCAGCACCCCGTTTTGCTTTTAGACAGTTAAAGGCAGACGGAATTATAAACGCATCTTACGACCCGCACAGAAAATGTTCTGGTCATGAATTTTTGGGTCTTATTTCTCGATGCATTGACACTTACGGCTTACGCACACAGGGAGGTCGCTAAATGAAAAAACATCTTGCACTCATTGCACTTATAAGTCTTGCCCTTGTACAGGCAAGTGCTCTTGAATACGGTGGAATTATAGACAACGATACAACTGTCCGCATTACCGGTAACCAATGGACCTCTCCTAACTTGCGCGACAATCTAACCGTTACCGCAAACTTACGCCAGCCATTCAACAATCAAGGAACAGTCTACATTGCAGCAGAAGGATTTTTCCGCTATGGCTTAGGCATTACCTTCGGACAAGATCCTCTGTTGGTAACTCACGGTTTTACCTTAGACCTCAGTTTGTTAAAAATAGGTGCATCTTTTAAGTTAAACAACAACCAGTCTATCGTACTCAATGGGGGACGCTTTATTGCTTCTGACGAAACAGGACTTGTTTTGAATCAGACTATAGACGGTTTGTGGTTTCAGTTTAACTCATCACGAGCAGTTTTTCAGGCTATGGCTGCTTACACAGGACTCTTAAACGCAAAGACTACATCCATGCTTATGGCAAGTGGAAGTGCTTGGACGCCTTCAGACTCTCAGCCCTTGTACATACTTGCGGCTCCTTACATCATTGGAAACCTTAAGGCAGAGTTCCCCTATCTGTTTGCAAACCAAACGCTCACTATTGAAACATTAGCTTTGTTCGGTATAGACATTGCTCAGACAGACGGTAACCGCATGTATGCAACACTTGCATTAACAGGACCCCTTGCTCAAAAACTGTTTTACACTTTGTCTTCTACCCTGTGCATTCACAATTTTGACTTTACAACTTTAAGCAATCTTTCTCGTCTCGAGTTTTCATTCTATCCCCTTGCAGAAAAAATGAAGCTGTCTTTTGGAGCAACATACGCTTCGGGAACAATTCCTTCTGTATTTACTCCTTTTGCAGCTATTACAGCTCAACCGTCAGTATCTCTTGCTGGATTCCGCTACACAGGAATTCTTAAGGGAGGTATTCATTTTACTTTCAAACCCAACAAAGTACTTTTGTTAGCAGCAAACGCAGATGCACTCTTTGACTGTAGAAGCGATTTTGCCTTTAACGGAGTTCAGCTTGAAGGAGACTTACGCTACCAAATGTTTAGCGATGTTGCATTCGGTCTGAACATTAAATCATACTTTGCAATGGAAGAAGCAAGAAACGCTCTGAGCGCTACGCTTAAAGCAACCATTTCATTCTAAATCGGAGGAACAAAATGAAACGATTTTTACTGACACTTGCACTTTCTGTATTAACCGCTCTTTCGGTCTGTGCACTTGAAGCAAAAGTAATTTCAGTAAGCGGTCAGGTTGAACAGCAACGGGGCGCTTCATGGATTGCAGTTAAAACAGGCGATGTTTTACAAAAGGGTGCAGTCATTTCTACTGGCTTCAATTCAGAAGCAACACTCAATATAAACGGCACCGTTCTTAAAGTTGGTGCTCTTACTCGTATGACCATAGAACAGCTTGCAGATAACGCGAGCAAAGATGAAACACAAGTTTTCATTGACAGTGGAAAAGTACAAGCAGATGTTTCTCATAC
>DMQP01000096.1 GCA_003455655.1 Treponema sp.
GCGTCGGAAAGAACTGGGAATGACGCAGGCTAAACTTGCAGAATATGCAGACTTGTCTGAGCCTTACATGAACGACATAGAACGGTGTAAGACATGGGTGAGTGACAAAACTCTTTTACAACTGGCTTTTGCACTGCATGTGAATCCCTATGAACTGCTTGTTCCCGAGGGGCAGGCTGGATGTTCGGAAATGATTCAGAATGAGCGCTTTGTCCGCATGGAGGAAAAAAAGCGTTCGCTACTGAATTATATTGATAAAAGTATCGAATCTCTGATGTCAGAACCCTATTCGAATGACTGTGGCTGTCGAGATGTGTGAAAATTAAAGTATACTTGCACATATACTTGTTTTTTTAGAAATATGTTCTATTATCTGCATCTACTTTTTGAACTTATTGGACAGCCCCTTTTTTATTCACTGTCTGTTGGGGAAGCAACTTCTAAGACTTCTTCTGCTGCAAGTTGTGCAAGGTCGGCAATGTCTTTCCGGTGAGCAGCTTTTTCCCACGTTGTTCCTGCTTGTCCTAACGATTGCATTTGTGTCTTTTTGCGTTCTTGTTGTTTTTGGAATTCACATCGTGCGGCTAAGAGAATGTCGCTTGCAATGTCTGCTCTTACATGCAGTGCTTGTGCAAGTTCAGATTCTGATGCCTGTGCAAGTGCTTCAAGTGTTCCGTATTTTTTCATAAGAATTTTATCGCGTTCTGCTCCCACATGGGGAAGGGCAACAAAGGGTGTAACCGTATTTTCTTTTGTGCGTAAGTTTTGGTTTCTGCTTGTTGCAACGCGGTGGGTTTCATCTCGAACTCTTTGCAAGAGGCGTAAGGCGTCACTTCTTTTGGGAAGACAAATTGGTTTTGAAGTGTGCGGTCTCCAAATTTCTTCATCTCTTTTTGCAAGTCCCGCAATAGGAATGTCGAGTCCTAAAGATTTTAAAACACCATCAACTGCATTAACTTGACCTATGCCACCGTCTATTAAAATTAAATCAGGTAGTTCTTTGTTTTCGTTTAGTAAGCGAGTATAGCGTCTTGTTGTTGCTTCTCTCATTGATTGAAAGTCGTCAATGTAACCGTCGGTTGTTTTAAGTCTAAAGTAGCGGTAATTTTTTTTGTCGGGGTTTCCCTGGTAAAAACTGATTAAACTTGCTACAGGAAATTTTCCGCCTATATGTGCAATATCAAAACCTTCTATGCGAACAGGAAGTGTGGGTAAGCCCAGTTTTTCTTTAAGTTCTTCCATTGCAGGAAAGTCGCCTCGTTCACGCATGCGTCGTATAATGTCTTCGTGTGCATTTTCTCTTGCCATAGCAATTGCAGCGTTGTGAAGTTTTTCTTGGGGAATCCTTGAGCTTACCAAAACAATGTTACATTCTGCTTGCAACTGCTCTTTAAAGTATTGTTCCATTAGTTCCATATCATCTGCGGTACTAACATAGATGTGTGGTGGAATATCCTCTTTTTCGGTATAGTATGCGCTCATAAATTCTGCAAGAACTTCGTTGTCTTCATTTAAGCTTTGAGCACGATAACTGTCACGCCCCAAAAGTTTTCCGCCTCGAATTTTTAAAACAGCAACACTTACTAATTCACCTTCACGCCATGAAGCAATGTAGTCACGGTCATCGCCATCAAATCCTTCAACAGAATTCTGATTTTGCAAAACAGTAAGAGCCTTTAAGCCGTCACGCAGTCGAGCTGCCTTTTCAAAGTTAAGGTCTTTTGCGGCTTGCTTCATCTGAGCTTCTAGTTTTTGGGCGGTTTGCTCTCCTTTGCCCTCAAGTAGCATCGAGATTTCTTCGATAAATTCAGTATAGGTGGATTGGGCAACCTCTTTGCAACAAGGGGCAAGACATCTTCCTATGTGATAGTAGAGGCAGGGCGATTGTTTTTTCCGAAAAGACGAACAGTGTCGTAACGGATAAATCTCTCTGAGTGTTTCTATAAATGTGTCGAGGGCTGTTGCATCGGGGTAAGGTCCAAAGTAACGAGAACCGTCTTGCACGACACGCCGTGTTTTGAAAATACGGGGAAACTCTTCTGCGGTAATCCTTAAGACTGGATAGGATTTTCCGTCTTTGAGGTCAATGTTGTATCGGGGCGTATGTTTTTTGATGAGATTGTTCTCAAGCAAAAAAGCTTCGTACTCGTTGTTTGTGGTGATGTATTCTATGCTGCGGGCATGACTTATAAGCAGTCTTGTCTTGATATCCTTTGTTCCGCTAAAATAGGAGCAGAGACGATTCTTAAGACTCTTTGCCTTGCCCACATAGATGATTGTTCCGTGAGCGTTGCGCCACATGTAGACGCCGCTTGATGACGGAGCTTTAAGAGCAGTTTGGTGAAGCACTTCGCGAAAAGAGGCGTCTTCATTTTCAGGAGCAGGTAATGGTCTGTCAGACATATAGAAATAAGATACTTTCTTTTTGTGCCCTTTGTCTACTTGTTGTCGGTATGCAAGAAGTAATTGCTCAGGAAAGAGTATATACTCTGGGCGGAAAAGAAGGCTGGTCTTCTATAGAAACAATGGAAGGCGTTACATACGGAACAGGAAAATACGGCTGGCAGAGCATTGTGCTTGATACAAACAGTCGCCGTTCTGACGAAAACACAGACATGCTGGTTAGTTTTGACGGCGATACTTTTTCTGATGCAAAAGGAAATTACACTGTAGTAAGTAATCAACTGCTTCCTTCTGAAAAATCTATTATGGGAAGTGGTTCTGGATTAAGTTTAGGAAACGGTGGCATAGCTCTTTCTGGAAAAGAAGGTTCTCTTTTTTCTACAAGCGGTGTTACTGGTTCTTTTATGATTGAATTCTGGCTGTGCCCTTCCATTGCAGAAAGTGGTGAAGTTGTTTTTTCTTGGCGTTCATCTCGTACACTTGCAAATTATCCTCTTTACCAGTCAGTGCGTGCAAGTTTTTTCAACAACCGTCTGCGCTGGGAGTTTACTAACATTTTTAGCGGTTACAGTGCAAACGATGGAACAATTATTCTTCAAGAATTTCAGCCAGCAGTTCCTGGGCAGTGGAGTCATCATTCTATTTCTTATGATGAAGAAACAGGTCTTTTGGAATATCGCATTAACGGTCGCACCGAAGATTTAGTATATGTTACTACAAACGCAAAGGAACACGGAGGTTCATTGTATCCGCCAGTACTTGGTGTTGCTGCAAATGTAGAGTTTTGTCCTCGCTTTACAGGATGCATTGATGATGTTCGTATTCAGAGAGCAACACATGACCAAAGCCTTCAGACTTTACGCTACGATCCATACATAACAGAGGGCGGATATTTTGTTACAGAACCCATTATGATTTCTACGGGAGCAAGTCTTGATCGTGTTGATGCACTCTTGTCTGAACCTGCTCAAACTGCTGTTGTTCTTTATGCTCGTGCAAGTGACAATCTCTTTAACTGGGATGATGTAGAGTGGGTTCCTATTCAAAATCATCAAGCGTTGAAAGATATACAAGGACTTTACTTCCAACTTGCAGTTTATCTCTATCCTGATGGAGGCGGAGTAACGAGTCCAGCTGTAACACAAATTGATTTGTCTTTTACCGAAGTTCCTGTTCCCCTTGCACCTTTTGCTATTACCGCAACACCTGGTGACGGTTGTGTAACGCTTACTTGGAGTGCATCTGTTGACGGTTACACTGGCGGATATTATGTCTTCTACGGAGAACGACCTGGAGAATATTTAAGTCGTGAAGCAGTACAGGGTTCTTCTCCTATTGATGTAGGAGCTAGTAATTCAGTTACTTTGACTGGACTTAAAAACGGAAAAATTTATTACTTTGCAATTGCATCATATTCATCGAACGACAGTCGGATTATGGGCTTACTTTCAAAAGAAGTGTATGCTCGTCCGCTTAAGAGGTAATCATGCCAGAAAATAAAATGCAGAACAAAATCATCTATGACCGTGCAAAAGCTGCTGCTCTTTCCCGTGACTATGCACTCGCTTCTCGCTTGTATAAAGGACTTCTTAGTTCTGAACCAGAGAATATAGAATTTCTTTTGGGCTTAGGAGATGTGTATGAACGAAGTGGTCAGGATGCAAATGCAATTCCTCTGTACCGAGAAGTAGTACGCCTTCAGCCCACAAATGTTGATGCCTTTAATAAACTTGCAGGTGTGTATCGGCGCTTAAAGCGTTATGACGATTCCATTTCAATGTTGGAACAAGCACTCATTACCGACGAAAGCAATGTTCAAGTTTACTACAATCTTGGTTTTACTTACAAACTGATGGGTAAGTATGAAGATGCAGTTCAGTGCTTTACTCGTGTTATAGACGAAAATCCCAGCGATGTTCTTACTTACAATCACTTGGGTTCAATTTACGATGCTCAGCAAGATTATACAAAAGCAATTGCAGCTTATCAGCGTGGACTAAAAGTTGACCCCAACCATCCTATTCTTCATTTGAATCTTGCTCATGCGTATGAATCAACAGGTCAGATTGAATTTGCAGAAAAAGAATACGAAGCAGCACTTCGTTCAAAACCGGGCTGGCTTGATGCTATAGACGGATATGCAGGTCTTTTGCTTAAAAAGGATGATGCAAAAAATGCAGGTGCTCTTGTTCAACAGGCAATTCGACTTAATCCGCAGAATGTTAAACTGCATACATCAATGGGCGATGTCTATGCAGGGCAACAGTTATTTGACGCCGCAGAAGATGAATATCGTGAAGCATTAAAGTATGACGAAAATTATGCTGCTGCACTTAGCGGACTTGCAAACGCTTACGAATCAAGTGGAAAAAAAGCAGATGCACTTCGTACAATGCAGCGTCTCGAAAAAATTCAGCCCGAAAGTGAACATGTTCAGCAAGAATATTCTGCTCACTTACTGTCAGCAAATAAACTTAATGCTGCAAGCAAAAAAATTAAACAGTTGTGGGATCGTAATTCTGAAGATGTACGAACACTTAACTTGCTTGCACAGTATTACATTTGCAAAGGTGAAGATAAAAAAGCTCAGGGTTGTTTCAAAAAAATTGAAGTTATAGATCCAACTTACACAGTACACTTGCGTGATGCTGGTGACCGCTATCATCAAAAAGGTCGTTACAAAAAAGCAGAAAGCATGTACTTAAAGTATTTGGAATCAAATGTTAACGAGTCAAGTTCTCTTATGAAACTGGCGCGTAACTATGAAAAGTTAGGTCTTTTTGATAAAGCGCTTGCTTACTATCAGATGCTGTATGCGCGTGACGAATTAAATCCTGTGTATTCAGCTGCAGTTAATCGAGTGAGTGCCTTGTGCAAGGGAAGTGCTTTGCCTCAAGACGAAAAAGCATCTGAAGAAGTAGAAGCAGAAGATGAAATTATTGAAGAGGCAGCAGAATCAGAAGAAAGCGAAGAAACACTTGCAGATGAAGATATAGCACCAGACTTTGACGAAGAAGCAGAAGATGATGCAGAACTTCCTGAAGATACTTTTGCCGAACTTGCAGATGATAATACTGATGCAGAGGAAGTGTTAGACAGTGATGCCTTAGACAGTCTTGATGAAGAAGATCCCAAAGGTGTTGATTTAGACGATTTAATTTCTGATGATGATTCAGATGAAGACGACGACTTTTTTAAAGACAATCC
>DMQP01000169.1 GCA_003455655.1 Treponema sp.
TTTTAAATATGGCAAACATAAAAAAATCCCTCTCCGGCACTTAGGCAAGAGAGGGACTGTAGTTACAAGCTAAAACTACTTACTTTGCCAAGTATTCGTTTATGCTGGCGGCGGCTTTGCGACCTTCTCCCATAGCAAGAATAACGGTTGCTGCACCCAACACAATGTCTCCACCAGCCCAAACTTTTGTCATACTGGTTGCTTGAGACTCGTCTACGGTAATGTGTCCGTGAGCATCAGTCTTAATGTCAGGCGTTGTTCGGGGAATAAGTGGATTAGAGTTATTTCCCAAAGCAACAATTACTGCATCACAGGGAATGTCGTGTTCGCTACCTTTTACTTCAACAGGACGACGACGACCACTTGCATCTGGTTCTCCTAGTTCATAAGAAAGAGCGCGGATTCCTGTTACGCGACCATCTTCCGCATTACCCAAAATTTCAATTGGGTTTTCCAAGAAGCGGAACTCTACTCCTTCTTCTTCTGCATGATCAACTTCTTCACGGCGAGCAGGCATTTCGGCACGAGTACGGCGGTATACAACATACACTTTTTCTGCACCCAAACGAAGAGCCATACGAGCGGCATCCATTGCAACGTTTCCGCCACCACAAACAACAACTGTTTTTGCTTCGTAGTAGGGAGTATCTGCCTTGTCTTTTTCGTAAGCCTTCATAAGGTTAGCACGGGTAAGATATTCGTTAGCACTAAAAACACCAATATAGTTTTCACCGGGAATGTTAAAGAACTTTGGAAGACCAGCACCTGTTCCAACGAATGCGGCATCAAATCCCTTTTCGGTAAGAATCTGCTGAATGGTTGCAGTACGACCAACAAGAGTGTTCATTTCGAACTTAACGCCCATGTTCTTTAAGTTTTCTACTTCTTTTGCAACAATTTCTTTTGGAAGGCGGAACTCTGGAATTCCGTAGACCATAACTCCACCAGCCTTGTGGAATGCCTCAAACACTGTAACTTCGTGACCAGCACGGCGACAATCTGCAGCAACGGTAAGACCTGCTGGACCTGAACCTATAACGGCTACTTTCTTTCCTGTGGGAGCTGCAACAGAAGGAACAGAAGTAAGATTATTGTTCCTCTCGTAGTCGGCAACAAAGCGTTCAAGGCGGCCAATACAGACAGCCTTTTCAACATCCTTGTTTACCTTTCCAAGAGTACACTGACTCTGGCACTGCTTTTCCTGAGGACATACGCGACCACAGATTGCAGGAAGCAGGTTTGTCTGCTTGATGATGTCAACAGCTTCTTTGAAATTGCCTTTTGCAACCTGAGCAATAAAGTCAGGAATTTGAACATTAACAGGACAACCACTTACACAAGGTTTGTTCTTACACTGAAGACAACGATTTGCTTCAACAATAGCCTGTTCTTTGGTGTAACCTAAAGCAACCTCGCACATCTGACGAGCACGAACTTTTGGTTCACCTGTAGGCATTACCTGCAGAGGGATTGCCATGCGGTCTTTGTTGGTAAGTGAGCCGTCTGAAATTTTAGACTCAATCTTTTTGTATTCATCAGCACCAAGCTGTTCAAGTTTTTCTGCACTAATATGTTCTGACATAAAAAACTCCTTAAAATCTACCATAGGAAAAGACATAAGGCCTCTTTCCTATGCGTTGGCAAGTTTGTCGGCTTCTGCCTGCATTTTGCACTTGTGGAAGGCTTCCGTTTCCTGAGGCTTAAAACTCTTCATGCGCATCATCATGTTATCCCAGTCAACAGCATGTCCGTCGAAATCGGGACCGTCAACACATACGAACTTTGTTTCACCACCAACAGAAACACGACATCCGCCGCACATTCCTGTTCCATCAATCATGATAGTGTTAAGTGAAACAGTACAGGGCACATTGTATTTCTTTGCACACTGACATGCAAACTTCATCATAATGGGCGGTCCAATGGCAATAACTTCTGCAGGAGGAACATCGCTCTGGCACAGGCGTTCCAGGGCAATGGTAACAACACCCTTTTCTCCTGCGGAACCGTCGTCAGTCATAAGAATTACTTCGTCACAAACGGCCTTCATTTCATCAACAAAAATCAAAAGATCTTTATTGCGAGCACCTTCAATAAGAATAACTTTATTGCCTGCCTCTTTAAGGGCCTGCACAATGGGGTAGAGAGGGGCAGTACCGAATCCGCCACCAACACAAACAACGGGAGCATCGTACTTGCGAATGTTTGAAGGAGTTCCCAAAGGACCTAAGACACCACCAAGGTAGTCTCCTTCATTGAGTTTTGAAAGTTTATAAGTAGAAGCACCTACTGGCTGGAATGCGATTGCAACCCATCCTTCTTCTGCATTTGCATCTGCAATGGTAAGTGGAATGCGTTCAGTTAAATCCTGATCAACCTGCACAATAAGAAACTGCCCTGCTTTACGGTTACGCGCAATATCGGGAGCATCAAACTTCATGTAATAGACATTCTCTGAGAGCTGTCTTTTTTCAAGAATCTTATTCATAGTCTTCCCTACACAAAAAGTGGTTAAAGTTTCGATATTATATAGAAAAACGCTGATTTAGTGAATAGGGGCATAAAAAAAGCGGTGGCTGTTGGGCAACCACCGCATTTGTTACTGTATGAACACTTAGAAACCGAATTTTACGCCAGCATAGGCTGTTGCTCCGGCAAGAGTCCAACTCTTTAAGAAGTCTGCACTACTTGAAGCAATAGAAATATCAAGTTCCAAAAGACGCAGATTCAGCTTAAACCCTAAAGACTGTGTAAACATGTGGTTGATGTAAGAAGATGTTGCGTTAAATCCAAACACATACACAAGCGTTACATCTGCAGACACAGAGTATTCTGGATACAAACTAGTTGCCCAGTCAAAGTCAGCACCAAAGGGGTTTGTTGCCGCAATACCAGCTGAACCAGTAAGGGTAAACCAATTCTTGCTGAAAGGTCTCCATGCAACTTCTGCACCCAAACGGAAAGGTCTATTAACTGCATAATCTACTGTTGAACACTGGATTCCGCTAAAGGTAGGACCATCAAATGAATAGCTTAATGAACCGCCACCAAGCAAACTGTTAAGAAGGGGGTTAACACTTGCGGTAAAGGTTACATTACCAGATGTTTTGTAGTCCAAATGAGCTGGTTTAATAGGAATATGAGTGTAAACTCCTAAATCAAGTCCTTGATTCAATGCATATTCCACAGTTGCGTTTAAGTCTATACCACCTTTGCTATAGATTGTGCTCGGAATATCCATAGACTGAAGCTGATTAAGAATTCCTTCAACTCCAGAGAATGTACCACCTGCAAAAGCACTCGATAAATCAACTAGTGAGTAGAGGGCAAAATCTGCAGAGGCAACAGCTTCGATTGAACCGTCATCATTATTGTTTACTGTAATAGTTGCATTTGGCTGGGGAACATAAACCAGAGGAACATACAAAGACGGAGTTGCACGAACAGTTATTTTTCCAATCTTTGCTTTAATGGGAACACCAACTTCTGCGTATGTTTCCAGTCCCATGTTTACAGAAGTAACACTGCTGTCTCCAATTTTAATTCCTTCACCCAGGAAAGTAAAAATATCTTTTGACATTCCCAAAGAGAAGTTTCCTGTTGTTTGAGCAAATACGCCAAAGCCCCACTTGTTAAAGTCCACATTAAAATATGTCTTTGCATCAAAACCAACATTTGCAACAAGACCGTAACTGGGCAAATCGTTTGCAAGTTTTGTAAAGTCAATGACCAAATCTTTTACCATTATGTCTGTTATGGCAAAGGCATTCTGCATGGCGGCAAGACTCAAATCTACACCAACTTCAACATAGCGTTTCTGAGTATGAATTTCAGCAACAGCAGAGCTCATCATGCACACAGAGGCAAGGGCTACTAAAAAGAGTTTCTTAGTTTCCATTTTCTTTACCTCCCCATACAGTAATGGGCGAATCTCCGTCCATTTTTACAGTTAACGTAACATCAGCACCCAAAGAACGGGCACCGGCCTGCAATGCCTTACGCGATACACACAACACAGGATTGTTACTGGTGTAACCTGTTGAATCAGTTTCGCCAGCTTCGTAATCGCGTCCCATTGTTACTACAACATCAGGATGGAATGGATAGTTGGTCATAACACTCTTAATTTCTGCACCAGTAAATTCAAGTGAATGAGTTCCAGACTGAACATGTAAGGTTTTGTCTATACCACTTGCTACATCGGTAACACGAACATCTATCTTCATGTCAGGAATAACTTTGTTAACACCAGTGTAACCAATGCTTACATAGTCAATCATGTCTGCGTATTCAGCATACTCTGCCAAAGAAGATGCATTTTCACGCTGAAGCAAGTCGTCACTACTTGTGTCCCAATCGGTAAATGCAAGTGTCATGGGCTTAAACGAAAGCTGCTTGGTAAGGGTTAACTTAAAGGGAAGAACTGCTGCCATATCAAGCGAAATTTCTGTAGGTTCAGAAGAAGACAAACTGTCTATTGTTGCCTTTGAAATTGTTGTTGCAGAACCACCACCCAGTGAAACAGATCCGCTAATATTCAATCCAGAAGGCTGATCGTTTACAACATCTGCAAGATCACGAACTACCGATGCATTCTCTGCTTTAAGGTTGTTAGCAACAGCATCTGTTGAACGAATTTCTGTTACTGTTCCTGACGGCCATGCAACGGGATTCTTAAAGTCAAAATCACCATCAACTAATTCATCAGAGTGAGAGCCACCGTTTTTGTCTGTATATGACAAATTAATATTTGCATTAATGTCTATAGCACCAAGAAGTGAAGCAAGAGAACCAGAAGGTTTCTTTGCATACAAATAGACAGGCAGTGAATCAATTTCAACACTGTCAATCATATCTTGTACAAAGCTCGGAATTTCTGGGTTTGAAAGCAACTGGTGAATATCAATGTCGGACAAATCCATATTAAGAGGAACGTTACCAACAGAAGTCAAATCAACAGCTACCGTATCCCAATCGCATGAAAGGTGAACATCTGACAGACCCATGGTATATGTACTTCCCATCTGCAAGTTAGTCAGCGTAACTGAATCGGGCAAGTAAATTGAAAAGTCTGCACTGTCTCCATCGTGCAAATCAACAGTTGGATAATCAATGCAAGATGTATCTTTCTGTGCGGTTGAACCAGAACCTATTAAATTAATTGTTCCGTCCATTCCAAAGAGTGTTGACTTAACATAGATAGGAATGATGTTTCCTGCTGGCAAAGAGTTTACATATTTAGCACGAATACCAAATCCTTCAGATGCAATGTTAGTGTCTAAGTCTCCGCCTGTATTATGTTTGTAGTAAGTACCTGTGCCACCCTGCTGCTCGCCAAAGGTAATTTTACTTACATACTGAGTTAACTCCGCAGGAAGAGCTTGATTTACTACAATAGGATCATGATTTTCTGTGGGAACTCCATCAATAGAGCTTAAGTTAATAAGAGCAGATGCCAGTTTGGTAATGCCACCGCCTATAGTAATAGTAAGCTTTTTATTACTGGTACCATTGCTTCCAAAGTCAAGCGTTGCTCCGTCTACATCAAGAGAAACAGAACCGCTTACACTTATGTCGCTTCCTGCTTGTGTTAATGTCTTGCCACTTAAATCGAGTTTTTTAGAAATTAAACCAGAACCACTACCTGCAGTAAGATCGCTTTCATCAAGATTCAATCCGTGACCCGTTAGAGAAAACGAATCAAAGTTAACACTGAATCCAGACCAGCCACTTAATGAAGAAGATGAAATGTTAATTGCGCCACCGTCAGCAGCAATTATCATATCTCCAACAATAGCGGGTAATGTAAGCGGAATTGACATTGCGGGAATTGAAATAGGAGAAATTGAAATGTCATCACTGGTATCAACAGTTCCAGCATCAGTATGGATTTCTTCTATACGAGAAAGGTGAGCATTTTCAAATTCATAAGTCATTGTGTAATTGTGAGTAGTTCCTACATTTCCACCACTTACCGAACCACTAGGACTAATAAGAATGTCTTGTGGCAGTGTTTTACCACCAAGCTCAATGTCAAATTCAGAACCGTTTGTTACATTAACATTGCTTATACCTGCAATAGTATTTCCTAAACCTTTAATTGATATAGACAGAAGGAAGTTAAAGTTGCTGTCTGCTGGGGTTGAATCTGTTTTTGTTACCGTAACATGCAACTTTGTACCACTAGCACATTTAACAGAATCAGCATAACCGTTATGAACAGCAACAGTAAAAGTTGTCAGTCCAGGAATAGCATCAAGACTTAAATCTGTACCTTCAGGAATATCGTTTAAAGTAACATCTTCAGGATTTGCAAATGCATTTGTTTCGAGGGTGGTAATCATATCGTCAAAATTAATGTCCATAGTTTCGTTAAATGAAACAGTAGGCAAGTCAATTGACTGATTGAATGTAATACCACTCATTCCCGAATTACCTTCAATGGCATCGGTAAAGTTTAAGTTGCCCAAGTACTGACTAAAGTCGAAAGGAACATTGTACAAATTTTTATGAAGTACAAAAGTAAGTACATCTTCGTTGGTAATGTATTCGTACAAATCTAAGTCCGAACCCATTGAAGCTCGCAACTGAGCAAGCAAATCTTCCTTGTTGAGTATTTCAGTAAGATCAAAATCAGCATTACCTAGCGGAACAGTATACTCCGCAGAGGTTTTTACAGAGACAGACTGTGGAATTTGCATGTTGAACAGGTTGCCGCACGACGCTTCACATACAAGAAGCATGAGGGCCGCAAGACAGACTGCCGCGTTCCTTATGAAATTCTTCATAGCGTTCTCCTCTCCCACCCGAGAAATATCCGGCTCAAAAGAACCGGCATAAAGACTTTCATACATAAAACCCTGGCACTATGGCGCCAGTTACATTTTGGAATGCGCACAAAAAGTGCATGTTATACTATAGTATAACCTTACTCAAAGTTTTTTGTCAAATTTTAAGTACGATTTGAATTATCGGAGAAAAAAGCTTCCAGAACGAGTCAGAAATTCCCCAGAAGAATTTCCAACTCGTTTGGAATAAGAGCATTTACTTCTTTAATAGAGCTGCAAAAGGATTGTAATACATTCCATCGTCACTGCCAGAAGGCTGGCGGTCGCGAGAACGGTCGTTAAAAGGCTTGCGTTCTGACGAGGGTTTTGTTCCGCTTGTAGCAGATGCTTTTTTTACCACCACAACACGCTTCTTTCCTGTACTTGCGCTTGCACTTCGTTCAGAAGATGCAGAACCTGTTGTTCC
>DMQP01000113.1 GCA_003455655.1 Treponema sp.
CAAGACACTTAAAGCGCAGTATTGTAGGTGGCGACTACTACGACAGTGACCCCAGACTTTCTTGGAATGCAGAGGGATCTACACCTGACTATGTACTAGAATGGGGAGGCTTTCGCATTACAAGAAATGCAAACAGTCAAGAAATAGAAAAAGCAAAAAAAATTGATTCACAAAGAAAAGCAAAAATCAATTCACTTATTAAAAATATGTTTGTTCCTGTTGTAAAAGAAGATGGCTCTGGCTTTATGATGGCAAAGACAGAAATGACTCGTGAGTTGTGGAAACTACTTGTTCGCGCAAGTCCACTTCCCCCGCAGGCAGATGCAAAAATTCCCCAAGAGGTAACTTTTTACGATGCAGTGCGACTGTGTAACATTCTCAGTAGTTTACAAGGACTAACCCCTGTTTACAGCATAGATGGCATTACCAATGTATACCAATGGGAACAAGAAGAGTCTTACGAAAACACCGAAAAAATTCAAGCTAACCCAAGTGCTGACGGCTACAGACTTCCCACTATGAAAGAATGGTTTTATGCGGCTCAGGGTGGTTACCGAAAATCTCCTTACCTTTTTAGCGGAAGTGATAAACTTGATTCTGTTGCATGGTACAGCGACAATTGTGACAAATACTGGATGCCTGTTGCAACAAAAAAGCCTAATGAACTTGGTCTTTACGACATGAACGGAAATGTAAGCGAATGGGTTTGGGACAGAGCATCTGAAAAAGAACGATATGCTTTAGGCGGTGACACACTCGATTCAGAATATGAAATGTATGTACAAGAAGAACTTGCTCAAAAGTACTCCTATTATGCTTCATACACTTTTGGATTACGTTTTGTACGAAATGCCCTTCCTAGTGAATTACGTTCAGAAATAGCCGCAATGGAAAAACTGAACAAAAAGAAAGAAACATGGGTTCAATCCTATGTGAAAGGACAAAGTCTTAGTGTGACTATGCAAGAAGGAAAAACGATTACTGCATTAAAAACTGCAATCACACAAAAGTTGTGGTACTATGTGCAAGGAGGAAATCCTGTAACCGAACAAAACGTAAGAGGAGACAATCTTCCTGTACTCTTAGACGACATGAACCTGGCAGCTGTTTTCTGTAACACACTCAGTCAAATGCAAGGCCTTAGCCCCGTTTATACTTTAGCAAAAAATAGTGACGGTTATACAATTATTACTGCAATAGACAAAAATGCTAACGGTTGGAGACTTCCCACAAAAGAAGAACTGCTTGCCATTTCACAAAGGCGCTCTGTAAAAAGAACACTTGTAGAGTTTGCTATAGACGGAATAAGCTACGACTCAATATATCTTATAAATACAGACGGAGAAACAGTAAGTGCCCAAGAGTATCTCGACTACTGGGAATCAGATGATGATTACGAAGAGTATCCTTGGTATGATGAAGTGTATAGCACTGGCTTTCGTATTGTAAGAAACTAAAAGCTTGAATTAACCGATTCTTCATCTACATAGAAAGCGCACCAAAGGTAATCTTTACTGCCAGAAGTAATTATGGTAATTACAAAGGTACCTTCTTCTGGTTCTTCTTGGTCAGAACACAACAGTAGAATAATGTCTCCTTTTTTACCCTTTGCATCAGAAATGGCTTTATCTACCAACCACTGAGTTTCTTCATCAAGTTCTTCAATTTCTTGAAAATTTGAAACGTAAGTTTCTTTTAAGATAGAAATAAATTCTTCTTCGTAACCTTCGGCTTCGTATTCAGCAGTGTTACCCATTACTTCTACGGTAACCCAACCGTCATAACCCTTTGCTTTATTGGTGTAATGTTTGACACTTTCTGCAGACAAAGAAGCGAGAGAACAAATCAAAAGAAATACTATTGCATGAATTTTTTTCATATAATTCACCTAACCTTTACTTTTATACATTAAATTTGAAGAAGAGAACATCTCCGTCTTGAACAACATAATCTTTGCCTTCTTGACGATACTTTCCTGCTTCTTTAATTTTTGCTTCTGTTCCATACTGACGCAAATCATCAACAGTGTATGCTTCTGCTTTAATGAAACCTTTTTCAAAATCAGTGTGGATTACACCGGCTGCCTGAGGAGCTTTGTCGCCTGCATGAATGGTCCACGCACGACATTCATCTGGTCCACCAGTAAAGAAAGTTCGCAAGCCCATTAAGTGATAGACGGTTCTTGCAAGAACAGCAAGTCCACTTTCTTTAAGACCAACACTGTCCATAAACTCTTTGCGATCAGCTTCTTCGGTAATTTCAGAAAGGTCAGCTTCAAATTTTCCGCAGATAACAATTACTTCAGATTTTTCTTCTGCTGCAATAGCACGAACTTTTTCAACATAGTCGTTAGTTCCTGATGCAATAGTGTCTTCATCAATGTTACATACAAAAACTTGTGGCTTAATGGTAAGAAGATGTAAATCGTAAATGGCAGCTCTTTCATCATCTGTCAGTTCAACCATACGAGCACACTTGCCTTCTTCAAGCACTGGCTTAATTTTTTCTACAGCCGTCAAGTAGTGAGCATACTTCTTTTTTTCTTCTGCACTCAACGAACGAATTTGTTTAACAACTTTTTCTTGGCGCTTGTTGATAGTATCAAGGTCTGCCTGAGCCAGTTCAAAGTTAATGGTTAAAATGTCACTTTCGGGATCAATGTTTGCTTCGGTCTTAGCGTCATCGCGAACATGCTGAATGTCGGGGTTATCAAAACAGCGAACAACATGAGCTATAACCGTTGTTTCTCGAATGTTTGCAAGGAATTGATTTCCTAAACCTTCACCCTTAGAGGCTCCCTTTATAAGACCAGCAATATCAACAAAGTCAACACTCGCAGGAATTTTCTTTTTGGGCTGAAAAACGCTTGCCATAAAATCCAGGCGTTCATCGGGAAGGTCAACAACACCCAAGTTGGGGTCGATAGTACAGAAAGGATAATTTTCTGCCGCAGCAGGAGTTTTAGTTAATGCCGAAAAAATAGTAGACTTTCCTACATTCGGAAGTCCAACAATACCACATGTAAGTTTCATAGCGACACTATACAGTATTTTTGGCATTTATACAACTTGTCTTAAAACTTGACAAAAGTACTCTGTTGTCAGATAATCTATATATTACTTTTTAGGAGGTTTCTCATGAAGAAATTTATCGCACTGCTTGCTGTCTTGCTCGTTGGCGCAGGCATTTGTTTCGCTGCTGACCCTGCAGAAGGCTACTGGATTAGCTATGATGAAAAGACAAACGAAGCAACCGCTGGTTGGAGAATCTGGGTTGAAAATGGAGTTCTTAAAGGAGAAATTCTTTCACTTGCCGGAAAACCACAGGATGAAAAATGTACCGCAGGAAAAGGTAAATCATATGCTGACTTTCAGGGCGGTGCAGATCTTTCAACTATTACCGTTGTAGGAACTCAGTGGATTTGGGGTTTAACACAGACAAAAGGTGAAGGTAACTGGGGAAAAGGAAGCATTATTGATCCTGGTAGCGGAAGCAAATACGCTTGTACCATTACTTTCCATGCTGCTGACGGAAAAAAATACAAGGAAGACACTCTTGAAATGCGTGGTTCCTTAGGACCTTTCGGCCGTAGCCAGTTCTGGAAACGTGCAACTCAAGAAGCTGCTTCTGGTCTTCGCTAAGACGAGCACTTCAACAAAAAACGCATGACGGTCAGTTTTAAGACTGAAGGTCATGCGTTTTTTTTTGCACTTTGGAAAAACTTATTTAGCAAGACATTTATCAAGTTCTGCAGCTATAGCTTTTTTATCGAGGTTTTGTCCAATGATGCAGAGCTTTATCATGCGGTCTCCTACCTTTTCGTCCCACTCTTCTTTTATCTGAGGGTTCTGAGAAAGAATTTCTTTTTGTTCATTCGGAGGACATGCTGCAATCCACTGTCCAGAATAGCCTGCTTGAATTTGTCGACCACTGGTTTCAAAGACCCATGCCATATCTGGTTCATCGGCAAACCACATCAGACCCTTGCAGCGAATAATGTTGCGTGGCCACTTGTTTGCATAAGAATCCAAAAGCTGACGGTCAAAAGGAACACGCCTATAATAAATGAAAGTACCAATGCCATATTCATCTTCACTTTCGCCTTCGTGACGATGTTCGTGGTGATGATGGCCATGTTCGTGTTCATTGTGGTCGTGGCCATGTTCATGCTCTTCATGTTCATCATCATCAATTTCATCTTCTTCAAGATGCTTACACCAACCGGCACTTGCATATACTTTTTCGAAATCGAAACTGCCTGTTCCCATAACTTCTGCAACATCGACATTACCGTGATCAGTTTCGATAATTTTTACTCCCGGATGAATTGCATTAATTACAGCACGAACCTTTTTGAATTCTTCTTCAGAGACAAGGTCTTTTTTGTTAATAACAAGTGTTGAACAGAATTCAATTTGTTGAACCAAAAGACTTTCAATATCTTCTTCATCCTTTTCTTTAAGGAGCGCATCTCCGCCAGCAAATTCATCCACCAAACGTTTTGCATCTACAACGCCAACAACATTATCCAGCAGACCGTTTGAAACTTGTTCCAAAGACTGAGCAATAGGCATAGGTTCACACACACCGCTTGCTTCAATCATAATGTAGTCAAACTTTCCTGACTTAATGATGTTTTCTATGTTGTTAACCAAATCTGTTTTAAGTGTACAACAAATACAACCGTTAGTAAGGGGCACAATGCTTGATGTATCGGTAATCTTTGCTCCATCAGCAATAAGTTTTGCGTCAACATTCACTTCACCAATGTCGTTAACAATAACGGCAACTTTATAGCCCTTCTGATTAGAAAGAACTTGGTTCAACAGGGTTGTTTTTCCTGCTCCCAAATAACCACACAGTAAAGTCATGGGTGTCTTCGTTTTCGCCATAATCAAAACCTCTTTT
>DMQP01000100.1 GCA_003455655.1 Treponema sp.
GTTGCATTCATGGGATCTGCAAAGATTAAATCTTTACCGTCAAGTTGTTCTAAGTTGAAGAAAGATTTATCCAGGTCAAGAATGTATTCCATGTTGCTTTCGTTTTTGGTGTCGTTTCTGCTTATCTTGAACAGTGCAAAAGGTGTTATGTATCCAGTAGAAGAGAACTCTTCAATTTCTTTTGAAACAATCATGCTGGGAAGAAGTGCTCCTCGCAACATAACACACATAACTGAATTGTTTATTTTTGCATCAATGTCTGGAATTTTATGAACAGCATAGTTTTGAACGGGGAAGGTTACTGGAGTTTTTACAATGATGTGTCCCTTTTTAACGGTTGGTTCATTTGTGTATGCCATGCGGAATAACATTTCGTATGCGCGCTGACTGTAGTACATAAACTCCTGATGATCTGTTCTTTCGTCGCGTAACTTTGCAATAACACGGCTTGCTTCTGCTTGTGCTTGTACATCTGTTTCGAATGAATAAACTTTTATTGCTGGATGGGCTGAACAGATTTTTTGCATTTCATGACCCATCTTGTCGTATCCTTCGATAATTTTTTTCTCATCAACAGGATCAAAACTTTTCATTGTTTCTTTGAACATCTGATCAAGACGGTGTAGATCATCCATGTCTTGTTGCGTCAGATATCCATCAAGGTCTTCAGCTTTAAGAATAATTTTGTTGCTCATGTGTGATTCCTCTTTTTGTGTATTCGTAACATTTTACACTGTTTTTTCAGAATGCACAATGAGACTTTTTCAAACCAAGTACTAAAAATTAACAGTCTCTTGTATAGGTTTTGTAGCACCCAAAGTTAGAGCTTTTGCGCAAGGACTTGCATCGGAAACGGTAAGTATGTAGTTCCCCTCTTCAAAGAAAGAATTTCCGTCGTCATCAACTGTTTGGAATGCACTTGCATCTATGCTAAGGTGAACAGATTTTGTTTTTCCTTTAGCAACAGTAACTCTGGTAAATGCACATAAAGAACACAAAGGCTCGTCGTCTGTTCGCTTTTCTTTTGAAACATATACTTGAACTGTTTGGGTAGCGTCAAAAGTTCCTTCGTTAACAACAGTAACACTTACTTGTGCAGAGTGGTCTTTTTTGTTTACGCTTACTTGCATATTTTCAAAACGCCACTTTGTGTAACTTAATCCGAATCCAAAGGGGTAAAGTGCTTCTTTAGTCATGTAACGGTAGGTTCGACCTTGCATGCTGTAATCTTCAAAAGCGGGTAAGTCTTCTGTCTTTTGGTAAAAGGTTAAGGGTAAGTGTCCAGACGGAACTGCGTTTCCAAACAAAATGTCTGCTACTGCATTACCGCCTTCTTCTCCGCCGTACCATGCAAACAAAATTGCATCAGCAATATCATCAGGAAAAGCAATTGCAGAACCACCAGTAAGTACTAACACAACAGGAGTTCCTCTGTCATGAATTGCACGAAGATAATCTAATTGATACTGTGGAAGTTCTATTGCGTCACGGTCACCTTTTTTTGATTCAACTGCATCGCCTTCTTCTCCTTCCATCATGGCATCAAGGCCAAAGCAAGCAATTACAACATCTGCACTTTCTGCCATGCCAACTGTCCATCCACGCTGTTTACTGTCTGCATACATTCCCACACCTGGATGAAAGTCAAGAGTAATTTCTGGATGTTCGTCTATTTTTCCGGCGATGCCTTCGAGAATGGTTACCATGTGTGAGTTGATTCCATAATAGTTTCCTAAGAGAGCCATTGTGTTAGCAGCTGAAGGACCCATGACAACAATTTTATGAATATGTTTTTTGCCACTTAACGGAAGTAAATTGTTTTTATTTTTTAAGAGAACAATACTTTCTTTTGCGACTTCTTTTGCAAGTTGACGGTTTTGAGGAGTGTCGACATCTTTTGCGCTCAGGTGTGCCCACTTTGATTTTTTCCACGAGTCGAACATTCCTAACTTCATGCGTGTCATCAAAAGACGAGAAACAGATTCATTTATTTTTTGTTCTGAAAGTAAACCCTGACGAACAGCACTAATGGCTGCATGGTATGTGCATCCGCAGTTAAGGTCGCATGAACAGTTTATTGCAAGTGCCGCAGATTCTTCTGCAGTTTTGGTAACTTTGTGTCCTTCATGAAAGTCACGAACAGCCCAACAGTCGCTTACAAAGTAGCCTTTAAAACCCCAGCGTTTTCGTACGATATCAGAAATAAGAAAATGACTTCCATTGCATGGTTCGCCATAGACACGGTTGTAAGCACCCATAACAGATTCAACTCCTGCTTTTACAAGTGCTTTGAATGCAGGAAGATAAGTAAGCCACAAATCTTTTTTTGAAGGATTAACATTTGCGCTGTGACGCGTTGCTTCTGGTCCTGAGTGTGCAACAAGATGTTTCGCACAAGCAGCTGTCTTTAAATATTCGGGGTCGTCGCCTTGTAAACCTTTTACTGCAGCTATTCCCATTTGAGAAGTTAAGTAAGGATCTTCTCCGAATGTTTCTTGAGCACGACCCCAGCGTGGATCACGAACTATGTTGATGTTAGGAGACCAATATGTTAACCCGCGGAACTGGCCGTTGTCTCCAACTTTTTGCGCTTCGTTGTATTTTGCACGAGCTTCATCAGAAATGACATTGTATTCTTTTTGTGCAAGTTGTGTGTCGAAGGTTGCAGCAAGTGCTATTGCTTGCGGAAAAACAGTTGCGTTTCCGTTTCTAGCAACACCATGTAAACCTTCGTTCCACCAGTTGTATGGTTTTATTCCCAAACGCGGTATGCCCATGCTTTCATGTAACATAAGACCAACTTTTTCTTCAAGCGTCATCTCTTTAATAAGAGCTTGTATTTCTTCTGTTCGTTCTTGTTCAATCTTTGACATATAATTACTATACTCCAACTTATTGTGCTTTATCAAGAAAAGCAAATCGAATTACTTTAATAATGCCACCAGTAAGAGTTATAACAACGCTTAGCACTATGACAAAAAATAAATCGGGAACATAAGATTTTACTACCCACAGCGGAGTTGAAAAAAATACTCTTGTGAAAGTAAGAAGCAGTGTTGGCCACAAAATATATGAAAGTATGTTAAGACAAATTGTCTTTGCAATTCCTCCTCTTACTTTCTTCTTAGTCAGTGCAGCAATAAATGTGAGTACAGAAAGACTGAGCATTGCAAAGTACAGTATGTCTAAGAGAATGTGCCTTAGCGCATAAGCAAATGGTTGTACGGGTTTTGCCTCTTGATTGAAAAGAAGAGAAAGTAAATTCCAAAAGACTTTATCCATAAGAGCGTTCATGCCAAATTCATCATTTCCGTTTATCATAAAAGAAACTGCAAGATTTTTTTGCGGAAGAATGAACATGTAGGTTATATAGTTTTCAACTTGTCCGCCGTGGAAAATTATGTCAGTGTCTTTGTAATTCATGTAGTTCCAACCCATTCCGTAGTATGCAGAATTTTCTTTGTCGATTGGAACATTGTTGTACCACATTACTTGTATAGCTTCTTTGCTAATAATTGAACTACCGTCTTCTGTTCTTCCGTTATTCAAATACATGCGAAGATATTTTTGATGATCGTAAGCTGTTGTTGCAATAAAGCCTGCTGGTTCGTGAAACCATGATGACTCTTTAGGATAGTCTGCATCTGACGGAATAAAAAAGCCAAACCAGTTGCGGTTGCCTTTTAGAAGATGTTCACTTCCTTTTACACTTTGCGAATCTGCGGAAGAAAGAGTCATGCCTAGTGGAGTAAAAATGTTTTCGTTTACATATTGAGCATAGCTTTTCCCCGAAACAGCTTCAATAATTTTTCCCAAAAGATCGTAGTTAACATTTGCATATTCATGTCTTTTGTAAGAACGCTTTGCTTTTACATTTGACAGTTTCATGTGTGTTCCAAATCCGCTTGTCTGATTTAAAAGATCTTGAACAGTAACTGTTTGTGAAAAAGAATAACCGTCAACATATTTTGTAATGTCATCATCAAGATTAAGTTTGCCACTTTCAACTAACTGCATAATGCATAGTGCGGTAAAAGATTTACTTTCTGAACCAATAAAAAACTGTTGGTCAAAACTACTGCACTGCCCATATGTTTTTTCTAAAAGTGTTTCACTTGGTGTGGTTATATAAAAAGCCATGCCAGGAATGTGATATGCTTTTACAACGTCGTCTAAATATGTTTTTATTTTAACAGAATCAATTTGAGTTTGTGAAAAACAAAATGTTGCGCAAAGAAGAACTATAAAGCAAAGAATTTGTTTTTTCATATCTTTCTCCTCACAATACAGTAACATGTGGTGGACAAGATTGTAAATAGAGACAATAATAGTGCTAGGAGAAAAATATGAACATGTACGAAGAACTCTTGCAGTTTCAAGATAAAACATATCGCGATTTTCAAGTAAAACTTATTCCCGGATATTCAGCAGAAAAAATGATTGGAGTTCGAACACCAGTTTTGCGTGATTATGCTAAGCGCTTGTATAAAACAAATGATGCTTCTATAAGTAGATTTTTAAAAAAACTTCCGCATAGGTATTTTGATGAAAACCAACTGCATGCTTTTATTATTTCAGAGATTAAAGATTTTGATGAATGTCTTTTTCAAGTTGAAGCATTTTTGCCTTATGTAGATAACTGGGCAACGTGTGATCAACTTTCGCCAAAAGTGTTTAAGAAAAATCATCAGAAACTTTTGCCTTGTATAAAAAAATGGCTTAAGTCAGAACATGTTTTTACTCTTCGTTTTGCAGTGGGAATGTTGATGCAACACTTTTTAAATGATGATTTTAATGTCGACTTTCTTAAACTTGCTGCAAGTGCTCTCAAAAAAAGTGATGATTACTATGTGCGCATGATGGTGGCATGGTATTTTGCAACTGCACTCGCAAAACAGTGGGATGCTGCTATTGTGTATATTAGGGAACAGAAACTTGAAGCGTGGACGCATAACAAGACAATTCAAAAGGCAGTAGAAAGTTATCGCATTACTTCTGAACAAAAAGAGTATTTGAAAACGTTAAAAGTGAGAGAATAAAAAAAAGAGCCCCGTTTATTCACGGAGCTCTTTCAATCATTCAAGATAGAACTAGAAACTTCCAGCTAC
>DMQP01000125.1 GCA_003455655.1 Treponema sp.
TAATAAATGTAGACTGTCTTACTTATGCAGGCAATGCAGAAAATCTTGAACAAGTTCAAAAACAGTTTGGTGGAAGCCGCTATTTTTTTGAACGAACAGATATCTGCGACAGAAATGCTATTGAAGCAATCTTCAAAAAATACGACATAGACACCGTTATTCATTTTGCAGCAGAAAGTCATGTTGACCGTTCTATTTTAGGGCCAGAAGCTTTTGTAAAAACAAATATATTAGGAACCTACACTTTACTTGATGTCGCACGAACCTACTGGAATTGTTCACTTGCAAAACCAAGGAGCGATGTTCTTTTTCATCACATTTCTACAGACGAAGTTTACGGTTCTTTAGGAGAAAGTGGCTACTTCAGAGAAGATACTCCCTATGATCCACGTTCACCCTATTCTGCAAGTAAGGCTTCAAGTGATCATTTGGTTATGGCATACAGTCATACATATGCACTTCCGGTAACGCTTTCAAACTGTACTAACAATTATGGCCCTTATCAGTTTCCTGAAAAACTCATTCCGCTTATGGTTTTGAACATGACACAGAAAAAAAATCTTCCTGTGTACGGTGAAGGAAAAAACATTCGCGACTGGATTTATGTTGAAGATCACAACAGAGCAGTTTGGCAGATTGTAAATGCAGGAAAAGCAGGACAAAAGTATAACATTGGTGGCGAAAACGAATGGCAGAACATTAAACTATTGCATAAGTTGATAGAAATTACAGCAGAAGAAGCAAAGCTAAATAAAGAAGACATAGAAAAAACAATCACTCATGTAACAGACAGACCTGGCCACGATGCACGATATGCCATTGACTGTTCTAAAATAAAAAAAGAATTAGGTTGGGAACGCAAAATGACTTTTGAACAGGGACTGCGCATGACCGTAAAGTGGTATCTTGAACACAGACAGTGGATTGAACACATTCAGTCTGGTGCATACAAAAATTGGATTGAAAAAAATTACGGAGAGCGTTAATGAAAAAAGCCTTACTTACTGCCCTATTATGCTCATTTGCACTTATACCCCTTGCAGCACAAAATGTATTTAAAATTGATTCAGTATCCTACGATGTTCATGGTTTGACAAAACAGTCTGCAATAGAACGATTGGTAACGGTTGATACAAAAAAAACATTTTCTACAAAAGAAGAACTTGAAGCTTATATAAAAACAATTACACTTCAACTTGAAAACTTACGCCAATTTGATGACATTCAGTCTTCTTACCAAGCATTACCCAGCCAAGAAGGAATTACGCCAGTTGCAGTTACTGTAACAATGAAAGATTCTTTTCATCTACTGGCACTACCCTATGCAACTTACAATTCAAACACAGGTCTTACCGTAAAAGTTAAACTGAAGGATACAAACTTCTTAGGTTTACTTGAACCATTAAACACAGAAGCTTCATATATGTTAAACAACAATGGAGAACATCACTTTGGGTTAAACGCAAGCTATAACTTTCCTTTTAAGACAGGTATTCTTCAAAACTCTTTTAACAACTCCTTTTCTTTTGATTGGTGCATAGGAGAAGCATCTCCAGACCTTTCATATAGCACGGGTCTTTCTACAGCAATTCCACTGGGACCGCTTTCGTTACAACTTTCTTTTACTCAGTCGCTTGCATACAAAAATGCATACAAAGCAAACAACGATTCTTTTTACTTAACAGAAGGGGCATCTCTTTCGCTTCCCATTAGCTTAGGAAAAATTGCAGATAAAATTGATGTTACCTACATACCTTCGGCAACCTTTACCTACCACTGGGATCCTGTTGATTTAAATATTGCAACACAAGATCTAAAGGGACCAACATTTAGTTTGCGCCAGTCAATAACCGCTTCTCAGTTAAATTGGAAATCAAACTTACGAAACGGCTTTACGCTTACTGCAGGAAGTGGTGCTTCATGGAATTTTTATAAAGAACAAATTTCAGCTAATGCAGACATAGATTTAAAACTGTACAAAGCATGGAAGTATGCAGGCATTACATCAAATATATTTATCTACACTGCATATAACACAACTACAAACCTTGGCGATTTACTTCGTGGAACAAGAGATACTCAAGCTCAAATAAAAACATCTCAAGCACTTGTGTTTAGAGTAGATGTGCCAGTTCACATTGTAACAACAGATTGGGTTAACTGGGGGCTAAAACTCTTTGGCCCTTACGAAGAACGAAATGGTTTTGTAAAAGTGTTGACTTGGATTCCCCACAAGCTTTTTCCCTATCTTGATTTTGAACTTTTAATTTCTCCATTTATAGACATTGCTTTAACAAACAATACCGCAACAGGAAGAACTTTCTACTGGAAAGATGGATTTTATAACGCTGGTATAGAAGTTCTTGTTCATCCTGCAAGCTGGAAAAGTTATGTTGTAAGAGCAAGTTTTGGTGTTGATGTAGGACGGGCAGTTCTTTCTCGTTTTATTGACACATCTTGGCGTCACGATGTAAGCAAATGGGAACTCTTTATAGGTTTGAGCACAGCCTACTAAGGCTAACGAACTAAACGCTGCTCTGCTCTTTTGCGCCAGTATTCTTCGGGTATTGATTGAGAAAGAGCGGTAAAAAGTTCATTAGAAAAAATAAGACAGCCAGACTGTAAAACCGCATCTCCAAATTCACAGAAGAGTTTCCAGACATTATTTTCGTTTCCCCACTGAACAATGTCTGCATACATGCTCGCATCTTTAATCATAGAAGAAAGGTCTGTGTATTCCCACGCAGTAAGACGAGACTGTAAAGTTTCATACATCATCGTAAAAGCAATAACAGAACCTAAAGCAGAAGCACGAAGACTTTTTTCTGCTTGTCCCAAAGAAGCATAATATTCTGCAAGAGATGCAAGGGATTTTAAAGAAATGTCACGGTTAGAGCGATAGAGCTTAAAGAACTTTTCCATTGTTCCCACTTGATCATTGCTAATTGTTCTAACCAAAGCATTAAGGTATGAAGCATTTGTGTACTGTTGGTCATCTTTTAGAATTAAAAGCAAATAGGTTTCATAGGCTTCATCATCACCAGTGTTGTAACTAAGCATAGCAAGGTGATACAAAATGTCATAACGCTCGTCAGAAACATCAAGTTTATCTGCATTACGATATGCATCTGTTAAATACTGAATTGCAAGAGCAGTTTCGCCGTCAAGTTCGTAGACTTTTCCCACAAGACAATCTGCTTCTGGGTAGACACGCAAAGAATCAACATAGCTTACCAAATTTGAAAAAGAATTGTTAAAAAAATCAATACCATGCAAAGCTACATAGGATTGTGCAATTTCTGAAGCTGCGGTGCTGTATGTTTGTAATTCAGGAAGAACAAGTTCAAGTTTGTCGTTTGCTTTTCTAACACGAGAATTCTTGAGTGTATTTTCAAGAGTATATACTTCCCAATCTATTAACTGACGTCTACTCTGTTTTGCTTTTTCGGCATAAGACAAGGCTGAACCATAGTCTCCTTGTGTAAAACAATTCTGAGCCTTTATAAGAAGGCGCCAATCTTCATCTCCTTCTACAGGACGCTTTACCTGAGCAAAAACATTCAGTGAACAGCATAAAAAAAGAGACAGTCCGAGAATTCTTACAAGGGTCTTTTGCATAGCTACAACAACTCCAATTCTTTCCTGAATTCAGTATCGGCATCTTTTGCAGGAATTGTGCGGATTATTTTTCCTTTTCTGAACAGAATAACGCTGTCTCCTCCGCCTGCAATGCCTAGATCTGCATGTTTTCCTTCTCCAGGTCCATTAACAACACAACCCATAACGGCTATAGTTACATCTTTTTTGAGCGAAAGAAGTTCATTTTGCCAACGTTGCATAAAAGAATGAACATCAAAACCCATGCGACCACAACGAGGACAACTGACCAAAGTAACGCCACCTTTACGAAGACCACATTCATGCAGTATTTCGCGACCAGCAATAACTTCATTTTCCTCAGAACTAGAAAGACTTACGCGTATGGTTGAACCAATGCCCTCTTCAAGCAAGTGGCTAAAAGCAAGGGTGCTTTTTACAATACCTGTAATAAGAGGACCGGCCTCTGTTACGCCAATATGTAAGGGAATGTCGCACACTTTTGCAAAAGCTTCATTTGCGGCAATCGTTTCTGCAACACTTGATGCCTTCATGCTTACAACTACATTTTTAAAATCTAATGCTTCAAGCACTTGAACTTCTCTTAATGCAGTTTGGCTTAACGCTTGTGCACGGTCTAAAGAACCTTCTTCAACTTTTTGCGCAAGATCTTTAGGAAGACTGCCACTATTTACGCCAATGCGTATTGCTGCTTTTTGCTTTTTACAGGCATCGACAACAGCTTTAACTTTGTCTTGACTTCCTATGTTACCAGGATTGATTCTAATGGCACTAACGGCAACTCCATCTTTTGTTTCATCAAGACAAGAGAGCGCAAGTTTGTAGTCAAAATGAATGTCTGCAACAAGAGGCATATCTGTTTTGGCTTGGATAAGACGTAAGGCAAGGGCACTTTCTGTATCAGGAACAGCAAAACGAACTATATCGCATCCCAAGGATTTTAACGTATTTAATTCTCTTACCGTCTGATCGAGCAAAGGTGAAGTGGCACTAATGTCTTTTATAGGTTTTTTCCACATGGTCTGAAGCGTTACCGCTTCTTTTCCGCCAATACACAGAGAACGAATACCGTCTCTTCCACCAAGACAAATGGTACGAGGAAGCATAAAAGAAGTCATAGGCTTAGTATAACACACGAGCGCTTATGCATTCAAGATTTTGGGCATAAAAAAACCGCACCCTTTTGGATGCGGTATAAAGTAAGTAGTTAGGGCTTAGATTGCCAACATACCGAATACGAGGCTGAACAAAGCAACAGATTCACAAAGACCTACAACCATGATGTAGTTAACAAAACCTTTGCCTGTTTCACCCATTGCATCACTACCTGCAGCACCAGCTTTTCCCTGTGCAATAGCAGACATACACATAGAAAGACCACATGCAACACCAAGACCCAAAAGGAAGAGCGGATCTTGAGATGACTTGAGCATGAAAGTCATAAGCAGGTAACCGTAAATGGTCTGAGTAAGAGGAGCACCTGCAAATACTAAAAGCAGGAAGGGAGCGGGCTTATTGTTAAGATAGCAACGCTTCCATGCACCAATTGCCCCCTGACCGGCAATACCAATTCCGATAGCACTACCAATTGCAGCAATACCCATTACTACACCAGCACCAATCATTCCCAAATTCATAAGAAACTCCTTATTTAACGCAGTGCACTGCACCACTAATTACAAAAATGTAGACATCTGTAGTCTGTTTAGAGGCTACAGAAGGTTCCATTATTATTAAGCACGCTCACGGAAGGGACTGTATTTTGTTCCGCTCCAAGTCATGCCCAAATGCTGAGAGAATTCCAAAGTATTCAAACGAACACCATGAACCACAACAGACAAAAGGTTGAGCACCATGTTCAAACCGTGACCAAATACCAAGAGAACAACTGCAACCATAAAGAATGCAAGTTTGCCCAACATTGGTCCTGCCATAGTATTTACCGTATTGCTTATAGCTGCACCTGCAAGGCCAACAGCCCACAGACGGATGTAAGAAACAGTATCAGAGAATACGTTTACGACACCCAAAAGAACACTAATAATGTTCTTACAGCTTTCAAGCACAGACTTGCCTACACTACCTTCGTAGTTAGAGAAGATAAAGCTTAAGACAAAGCCTATTGCCAAAACGCCAATACAAACAAGAGGCGTTATGGACGGTAAAACAATTGCACCACCGAATATAGGAATAGGATTTCCTGTATCTGACAGTGGGAAACGAGTTCCGTCTACAACCATATTGAACACAACGTAGAACATACCCCACAGTTGCATAAGCGCACCAATGTCGCCCAAACACTTAAGGCTTTTTCGGTTTGCAACAATACACTTTAAGTGAGCAACCGTCAACTGAACCAGAGCAAGCATAAAACAGAATTCCATTTGATTCTGGCTATAACGCTCGGGATTCTTTGCTGACGAAATGGGAGCAAAGGAAAGATCTACCAGTGCCTGTGGAAGTTTTTCTGGAGCAATACCAAACCATGAACAAGTAAGTACGCCCCATACACAGGTTGAAAGTCCCAGTACCGTAACCAAGGCACCCACTGTACGAGTATTCTTACTCTTAAGTGCAAGAATAAGTCCCATAAGTGCAATAAGAGCGCCGTATCCTGCATCTGCAAAAATCATTGCAAAGAATATGCAGAAGAACAGCAAGAACCAACCTGAAATGTCAAATTCGGTATAGCCCGGATTAACGCCCAGAAAGTCTGTAAGCGGATAGATAAGACTTACTAACTTATTGTTTTTAAGTTTAGTAGGTGGCAAATCTTCTGCTTCAGGTTCTGTGGCAGCATAAGCCCAACCGTTTGCACTACAAGCAGATTTAAATGCGTCAAAACTGTCTACGGGAACATAACCAGTAAGCCAAGCAAGAGCTGTGGGACTAACACTTTCTGTAGGAACAGGAAGATCGTCTTCTTTAGCAATAGCTGTGATGTCTACGGTATCACTGTCGCCGTCGTGACCCATTCCGCTAAACACATTTTCAAACTCAATGTCAGAAGCAAGACTGTCTCGGTATGCAAGCAGAGCATCGGTAAAGACTTTTTCTTTAACCAACTGAGCTTCAATGCGAGCTACTTCTGCTTTGGCAGTACCAATGTCTGCTGCAATCTGACTGGTTGAACGCTCTGGTAAGGGAACCGCATAGGCTTCTGGAGGAAGAGAAGCCGGACGTTCAAGAACTTCTGTTTCAGACAAAAGCAAAAAACGTACCAGATTGTTTGAACGGTTAACCAGAATGGTCTTAACGCTTTCATCAATTGAAAAATACTTGCTTTCAGGAATTTCGTACATGTACAAAAAAGTTCCTTTTGAAGCAAGAGCAACAAAATCTGCAGGATCTACAGAACCCCAATTTGCAAGTCGTTCAAGTTCTTGTGTATCTTGGGCAATGTGATCAAGCAGTGACTTTTTACGGTCATTTGCTGCAATAATAGATTGTGCCTTTTCACGAGGAGAAGACACGTTTGCTAAACTTTGCTGTGGCGCCTTATTCTTTTTAGAAATTTTAATTTCTTCAAGAATCGCAAGTGCCTTTTCTGTTTCCTGTGAAGCTTCTTTAAAAGCCTGTAGTACAGGACCAGAACCAGTAAGTTCTTCGAGGTGAACAAGACCTAAATGTCTCAGTTGTTTAACAGATTCACGTCGTGTTGAGTCAAGAACAACAATGGAGACTTTCTTCATGGGAACAATCATTTTTTAGCCTCCTTAGTTTTTTTGGTCTCAACAACTTCATCCGCTTTGTCTGCAACAGCTTGAAGCTTTTTCTTAGAAATTTTTGAACGCACAACAGCAGCAACTTGTTCGTCTCCCAAGAAAACACCAATCTTTTTTATGTTGCGTTTCGTTTCGGGAATCTTTACCTTTTCAAACAAATTAACACGCTGAGTGGTTGTTCTTAATTCTTGAGACAAAAGTCGCACTTGTTCATCAAGTACTTCTGCCTCCAAGTCAAGCTCCAGTTCTTTTTCCATGCGGTCTGCAGCCATATCTATCCACAAAGGAGTAGAATATAAATCATAATCACCGCGACCAAAATCAGCTCCCTCATAAATGGGAATCTTTACTCCAGCTATGTTGCCCCAACCTTTTTTGATGTTCTTTACAGTCACCATTCCAGGTTTAAAAGCTTCTTTTTCGCCAAAGACAGATATCCATTTTTGGAAGTCTTCTTCCAGCGCCTGTTTTTCGGCGCGGACAGATTTGGCCTTTTCGTCTATGGTGCGGATTTCAGACTGCAGCTGCTGTTTTTTAAGCGTAAGCGTAGGAAGATAACGCTCATACATTTTGAGCGCGTCTTTCTGTGCCTTCTGCTCATTTTTAGTCAGCTTAATCTTTGCCATCGATCACCTCATGCCTTGGGCCAGAACTGCTCAATCAATTCAGTCTTAAGACCGGTCTCCTGCTTTTCGAAACAAGAGGCAAGAATCTTCCAGCCGTTATCAAGTGCTTCTTCTAGAGGAATGTTAACGCTCAAATCCATCATCTGCTTTTCGAAGAGTTCTCCGTACTTAAGCAGTTTTGCATCCCATTCACTCATAGCAAAGCCCATGCTCTTCTTTTCAAGTGTGTCGCGGTACTGGCTGTACAGACGAATCATATTGTCCATAAGTGCACGGTGGTCTTTGCGGGTTTTGTTGTTAACATTCTGCTTAAGACGAGACAGTGAACCAAAGGGTTCGATATGTCCGCCTTTAAGATAGAACTGACCTTCGGTAATATAACCAGTATTATCGGGAACAGGGTGAGTAACATCATCACCAGGCATTGTGGTAACAGCCAAAATGGTTACTGAACCAGAGTCAGAGAAGTCAACTGCTTTTTCGTAACGGCTTGCAAGCTGAGAATACAAATCTCCAGGATAACCACGGTTTGAAGGAACCTGTTCCTGAGTAATTGCAATTTCTTTCATTGAGTCTGCAAAGTTTGTCATGTCGGTAAGAAGAACCAAAACATCTTTACCCTGCAAAGCAAACTGTTCTGCAACAGCAAGTGAAAGATCTGGAATCTTCATACATTCAACAGTTGGGTCTGCAGCAGTATGAATGAACATAACGGTCTTGGAAAGAGCTCCACCCTCTTCCAAAGTGTTCTTAAAGAAAAGGTAGTCGTCGTATTTAAGACCCATACCACCCAAGACAATAACATCAACTTCAGCCTGCATAGCAATACGGGCAAGCAGTTGGTTATAGGGTTCGCCTGAAATTGAGAAGATAGGCAACTTCTGAGACACAACCAGTGTGTTGAAGATGTCAATCATTGGGATACCAGTACGAATCATGCGGTTAGGTGTAATACGCTTAGATGGGTTAACAGAAGGGCCACCAATTTCAACAAGATTTTCTACAAGAGCAGGCCCATGGTCACGAGGTTCTGCAGAACCGTTAAAAATGCGTCCTAAGAGATTGTCGCTAAACGAAACTTTCATTTCGTTACCCAAGAAGCGAATCTGATCGTTGGTTGCAACACCACGACCGCCCGCAAAAACTTGGAGTGAAACAACATCGCCGTCAATTTTGTTAACTTCTGCAAGAGATTTTCCGAAGCGGGTCTGGATTTCTGCCAGTTCGTTGAGCTTTACACCCTTTGCACGAACGGTAATAACGCTTCCGTTAATGCTTTCTATTTTGCTGTATACCTTATTCATTACTCACCGTCCTTGAGCAGTGCTTTTGCCTCTGAACCCAGAGAACCGCCCTTGTCAGCGTATGTCTTGTCAACAGCTTTTTCTGCCTGTTTGAATTCGGCACTGTTGAACTCTTTATAGTTCATGTCTATGAAGTTCTGGCGTAAATTGTTAAAGAAGCTACGGGCTTCATCTTTTTCCTGAACTGCAAAGTCTGAACCAAGTATGGTTATAATTTTGCGGAACACATAGTTCTGTCGTTCAACACTAGAGGCACCTTCAATTTCATCGAAGCTGTCTTGCTGCATGTATACCGCATCAAGGAATTCACTCTTAAGGTAGACCATAAAGTCTTCAAGGCTTGTTCCTTCTTCACCAACAACCTTCATCATCTGATTAACTTCTGCACCGCGGCGATAAACGGCACGAGCATACTCAACCAGTTTTGACGGAATGATTGAATCGTACTTTGACCATGAATCCAGAGGGTCAATTGATGGGTAACGGCGAGCATCAGAACGTTCACGAGAAAGACCGTGGAAAGCTCCAACAACTTTAAGTGTTGCCTGAGTAACAGGCTCTTCAAAGTTACCACCAGCAGGAGAAACGGTACCACCAATGGTAACAGAACCAGTTGAACCGTCACGAAGACGAACAATACCTGCTCGTTCGTAGAATGAAGCAATTGTTGATTCAAGGTATGCAGGGAATGCTTCTTCTCCAGGAATCTCTTCCAAACGACCAGACATTTCGCGCATAGCCTG
>DMQP01000093.1 GCA_003455655.1 Treponema sp.
CCCCTGTATGATTGGGTTCGCGAAATAGCTGGTTCTGCTTTGGAAGATATGGATTTAACACTTCTTATCAACAATGGCGTAGACATGCACAGCTATCAGCCTTCAATTCAGGATATAGCAAAAATCAATCAGTCTGACCTTTTTATTTATGTAGGCGGAGAAAGTGATGCTTGGGTTGAAGATTCTCTTGTTGAAAATGTACGAGCGCTTAGTTTGCTTGAAACTTTGGGAGACAAAGCTAAGGAAGAAGAAGTTGTCGAAGGTATGCAGGAAGAAGAACATGAGCATGAGCACGAAGAGGAAGAAGTTGAATATGACGAACACCTTTGGCTTTCTTTGCGCAACGCCCAGCTTTTGTGTTCTGCTATAACAGACCTTTTGTGCCAGGCTGATTCCAAAAATGCTGCTCTCTATACTGCAAATTGTGCATCTTATAACGAAAAACTGAGTCAGTTAGACAGTCAGTATAAATCTATGGTAGAGGGAGCAAAACGAAAGACAGTACTTTTTGGCGACCGTTTTCCCTTCCGTTACTTGTGTGACGATTATGACATTACCTACTATGCAGCTTTTGTGGGTTGTTCTGCAGAAACAGAAGCAAGTTTCCAAACTTTGGCTTTCTTGGCACAAAAACTTACCGAACTTGATTTACCCTGTGTCTTCCAGATTGAACGAGGCAACAGTAAGCTGGCAAATGCTGTTATTCAGAATAGTGGTAACAAAAAGGCTACCGTATGTGAACTTAATTCTTTGCAATCGGTTACTTCACGCGATATTGCAGCAGGAAGCACTTATTTAGGCATAATGGAACAGAATCTAGAAATTTTGAAAAAAGCTCTTAATTAAAGGAAATTTGTCCTAGTAAAAAATCTTGACCTGTGGTATACTTTCCTCTTAGAACACTTGTTTTTTCGGGGAATTTTTATGCGTATTTTAAAAAGAATTTTGCTTGCGGCACTGACAATAGTGTTGCTTTCGTCTTGCGAATCAGAAAAGAAGCTGTCTGAAACAATTACAGACTGGAAGTACTTTGTTGGTGACAATACGGCATGGTCTGCGAGTGACTACAATGACAGTGCTTGGGAGCATCTTGATAATTCTTCTGTCTATGTGGGAGATACTCATTATGTGTGGTTGCGAGTAACGGTTCCTGTTCCGCCATCATTACATGGAAAAAAACTGTGGCTGGGAATGAGTCGCTTTAATGCCGCTGCCGATGTGTATGCCGATGGAGCTTACATTGGTAGCCGTGGTCGCTTGCCTCCTAACGAAATGGTTCGTGTTGAAGGCAATAATTCTATTAACATTCCTACTTCTGCAATTCACAACGGAGAAGTTACTCTTGCGGTTCGCATGTATGGACCAACAGACTGTATTACCGAAATAAACTTTTTCCTTCAGAATGATGCAAAGGCATATTTTGAAAACGTTGTTCACAATCAATTTGGTCAGCGTTTCTTCCTTATGCTTACCGTTTTGTGTGTTTTCATTATGTTGTATTCATTTGCAGGATATTTGGGAAACACAAAAGACCTTGCTTACCTTAACTTCTCTTTGAGTATGCTTTTCATTTCCATTTATCTGTTTGATATTGGATCTGAAATTATTTTCCTTCCCTACAATCTTAACCGTTCACTCTGTCGTGCTTGTTTGCCCATTAGTATGATGTTTATGGGTCTGTTCCTTAACCGATTCTTCAATCGCAAACACTACAAGACCTTGCTTATTCTTTCGCTCATTTTTGATGTGATAGATGTAATTGCTTACTTGTGCTGTATTGGAAATCAGGCGGCAATGGACATGCTGTTTAACATTATGCTTTTGCCAGTTGTGGTTATTATTGTGTACGGATTTGTTACTTCAACACAAGCTTTCAAACAGCGTGGTGCCTATGCGCTTAATATGTTCTTGGGCTTTACCATTGGAGCAGTTCTTGCACTGCATGATGTTATCTACACCATTATTGGAAAAGTTCCCTTTATGTGGACACAGGCAATTTCATTCTTTGCAGTAGACCTTGCTATCTTTATTACACTGAGTGTTCGTTCTGCAAAATCTCAAAAACAGGTTGTTGCTCTTGCCGAACAAACAGAAGAACAACACAAGCGCCTTGTAGAAATAATGACTTCTGCTCAAAAGTTGGCAAATGAAACTGCGGAAATTTCTAATGAACTTGCAGATTCAATTGAAGCCGTTACCGAAGCAGCTCACACTTCACGCGATAAAGTTTCGGTTATTAATGCGGCAATTCACGAACAGTCATCGGTTCATACAAAGACTGCCGATACCGTTACTCAGCTTGCACATTCTCTTAAAGACATGAACAACGAGTTTGACACTACGACAGACAGTATTCAGTCTACCGCAACAGGAACTCGTACTGTTATGGAAGGTATTGCAAATGTGAGTGAAGGTATTTACTCCGCAGAAAACTTTACCCGTTCGCTCAATTCAATTACCGCTGCTGGTTCCGCAGATATGAAAAAACTGATTGAAGTAATTGAGTCAATTCAAAAGTCATCTGCAGAAATTCTTTCTGTTGTAAATGCACTTGATGATTTTGCTCAGCAGACAGACTTGCTTTCAATGAATGCTTCTATCGAAGCCGCTCACTCTGGAGAATCGGGAAAAGGATTTGCTGTTATTGCCCACGAAATTAAAGACCTTGCCGCACAAAGTTCTTCTCGTTCAACAAAAATTGCAGAAATTATTACTTCGGTTATTAAGAGCATCAAGGAAAGTGTTCAGTTGACAGAACGTGTTAACCAAACATTCCTTATGATTCAGACTGGTGCAGAACAAAGTGTAGACAAAGTAAGTGCCGCTGCCAACAGTGTTAAACAACAGCTTGAAACAGGTGCAGCTATTTCTCATGAAGCAGAAGTTATGGCAACTTCTGCAGACCGTATGCGTGAATCGGTAAGTACTCAGCGTATTTATTCTTCACAAGTGTTGGCAAATATGGAACGCTTAACTGCTGTTTCTCAGAAAGTAGATGCTGCAAGTTCTGATATTGAAGACGGAGCAAAAACGCTTGCTGATGAAGTTGAATCGCTTAATACACTTGCAGAAAGAACTCGAAAAACTGCCCAAGCACTCAAAGAGCTTATGGTAACGGAGTAAAGCATGAAAAAGTTTGTGCTGCCAATGTGCCTTGCGCTTAGTTTTATTGTGTTTACCGTTTTGGTTTGCTTTGTAGATGTTCAGCCTATAGCACCAGATGCATCTTCTGTTGGATTTGCAACGGTAAATACGGCAGTACACCAGTTTTTTGGCATACACAAACTGTGGTATACGCTTACACAAGTGTTGGGTCTTGCTGCCATAGCAGTAGCTTTTGCCTTTGCACTTTTAGGTTTTGTTCAGTTAATTCAGCGAAAGAGTCTTTTAAAAGTTGATCGTACTTTACTTGTTTTAGCTTGCGTCTATGTGGCAGTTATTGTTCTGTATGTATTGTTTGAAAAACTTGCCATAAATGTTAGACCCATAATTTCTGATGAGGGAATAGAACCTTCGTATCCGTCAACACACACAATGCTTATTCTTACCATTTTTGGAACTGCCCGTTACCAAATTAAACAATATGTAAGGAACAAAAACCTCTGTCTTCTTTGCGACATTCTGTGCATTTTGATTATGGTTGTAGCTTTTGCGGGGCGACTTGTGTGTGGAGTTCACTGGTTTACAGATATAATTGGCGGTTTGCTTTTGTCGCTTACACTTATTTGTTTTTACAAAGCTTGCGCATACTAACGGTTGGCGTATTCGTCAACAATGTCGTGCACAGGTTCTAAGTAGGTACTGCCAAATAAATTCAAATGGTTTAAAAGATGATACAGATTGTATAGATCTCGTCGTTCTTCATAACCATCCATAAGTAAACCTTCGGTCTTGTATGCTTCAAAAAATTCTGGACTAAAGCCACCAAACAGTTGTGTCATTGCAATATCTGCTTCTGCGTGTCCTACATAAGCTGCAGGGTCAATGAGCCATGCGTTTCCGTCTGAACCGCACATTACATTTCCAGACCATAAGTCTCCGTGCAAAAGAGATGGCTGTTTTGGTTCAACAAGAATTCCATCAAGATGTGAAAGTAAGCGGTCGCACTTTTTCTTAAAGACACTGTCAAAATAATGTTCTGCTTTTTTTAATTGAGGCATCAGTCTGCAATCTCTAAAAAAAGAAATCCAAGAGTCGTGCGCATTGTTGTACTGTTTTCCAGCACCAATAAAATTATTTTGGTTAAAGCCAAAAGTTCCGCCGGTAACAAACGAAGATGTGTCTGCTTTGTGCATGAGTGCAAGATTATGTGCAAGCTTTTGCCAGTAGTCTGCGTTTTTTTGTGCAGAAGTTATAACATCCATTAGCAAAAAAGAATATCCCACTTGTTCGCCATTGTCGGTGCCTGTACACAAAACATGAGGAGTCTTAATTGTTTTTGTTTGTGCTATTGCGTTAAGTCCTGCTGTTTCGGCATAAAAGAAATCAACATGTTCTTTTGCGTTAGCCTTCATAAAAACTTTTGCTCCGTTAGTAAGCGTAAGTGCATAGGAACGGTTTATGTCACCACCGCTAACACGGTCTGTATGGTCGAGGGCAACACTTTTACCAAACAGTTCTACGAGAGCTTGTGCTAATGACGTAAAGTGTGGAATGTCTGTACTCATGCACAGATTGTAACCGATTATTGCATAAAAAAGTCAAGTCCCTGTGCAACTTTACCAAAATACAAATCTGTGGCAAAATAGGCACTCGTATGGAATTTACACAAGAACAAATTGACTCACTTTCAGTTAATGAAGTTGAAATCATGAAGCGCATTGCCGCAGAATTGAACATTAAAATCAATCAGGTAAGTGCGGTTATTAGTCTGGTTGCGGAAGGATGTACCATTCCGTTTATATCTCGCTATCGAAAAGAAAAGCATGGTTCTTTGGATGAAGTTCAGGTTCGCGATTGTGACCACTTGTTTACTTCTTACAAAAATCTTGAAGAGCGCAGACTCGAAATTGTAAAGGGAATTTTTGCTCAGAACAAACTCACCGAAAGTCTGTACAACGCTGCAATGAATGCAAAGACTCTTGCAGAACTTGAAGATTTGTGGGCTCCGTTCAAAAAGAAAAAGAAGACACGAGGAATGATTGCTGCAGAAAAAGGTCTTGAACCTCTTGCAGACTTTATTGCTGATGCTGCAAACAACGATGCTGCTGTTGAAGCAAAAGCTAGTGAGTTTATTAAAACTGATGCCGCAGAAGAAGCCCTTAATGTTCCCACTGTAGAAGATGCAATTAAAGGTGCTCAGGATATTCTTGCTGAACGAATTAGTCAGGATAGTGCAAACCGTTCTGCTGTACACGATTTGTACATTGCAACTGGTAGCATGGAAACAAAAGGTATTGTTCCCGACGGACAAGATGCAGAAACAGCAGAAAAAATGTCAACCTACAAAATGTACTGGGACTATTCTGAACCTCTTAATCAAATTAAGCCTCACCGTATTCTTGCAATCAACCGTGCAGAAAGAGAGGGTGCTCTTGAAGTAACACTCGATGTAAGTGTTGATGAAGCGGTAAAAGAAATTCAAAAAAAATATAAGCGAGGAAATAAATACTATGACAATGCCATTGAAGATGGTGTTGTTCGTTTGCTTTCACCAGCAGTTCTTCGCGAAATTCGCAGTGATGAATTTGATGAAGCAGATGCTCATGGAATTGGTGTCTTTAG
>DMQP01000088.1 GCA_003455655.1 Treponema sp.
CAAGTTGATTTTTATCTGCATCAGAAGAAATTCCGTAAACAGAATCAAAGACATAAAGCTTATAAACCGAATTATTAGTTATAGTAAAATCATACGTGTCGGTAAGTTCAAAAAATTCTGTTACTTCGACTTTACCGTTACCTATGTAGTATGAACGAGAAGCAACACGAATGTCTGTAGGAAGTGAAGAAGCATAAGGAGTTGACCAGTTAGGTTCATTAACGGTAACTGACTGTCCGCTCTGTAAAACATAGGTCTGAGACTCGTTGTAAGTGGTATAAACCGTAATAGCCTCACTGGTATTGTTAACAATTTTTTTTCCAGAAAGTCCAATACACGAACTAAGCGAAACAATCAGAACGCTCAAACTTACAAAAACAAAAAGTGACTTTTTCATATCTTCAACCTTCTTAGCGTAGTGCATCAATGTTAGCTTTTCCTGCTGAAACAAAAGGAAGTACATTTTCTGCCATGTCAATTTTAAGCAGCACAAAATGAGGTCCTTTACTGAATGCTTTTTTTGCCCAGTCTGCATCAGCATTTGCGTCTATTGCATCAATGCCAAAACCGCGTGCTACTGTCAAAAAATCGGGAACTGCATCAAAAATACTTGCGCTGTAATTTTTTGCAAACAAATACTCTTGCTGCTGACGAACCATTCCCAAAGTTCCATTCTGTAAAACAAAAACAGTTACATTCAGATTTTGTTCTTTAAGCGTTGCAAGTTCTTGTATGTTCATAAGAATACTTCCATCTCCGCTAATGCACACAACTCGTTTTGTCTTATTGGCAAGAGAAGCACCAATTGCGGCAGGAAGACCAAAGCCCATTGTTCCCAAAGAACCACTGGTTAAAAACTGTCTTGCTTTTTCAACAGGATAATACTGAGCACTCCACATCTGATGCTGACCTACATCAGTGGTAACAATAATGTTTTCTGGTTTTACTCCAGCTTTTTGTGCTTGCAGAGGAATATCGTGTATAAAAGCGCGGGGATTAACACTCTGTTTGGGAACAGACTTGCTTCGTCCCAGTTCAAAACTTTCTGTTTCTTCAAACACTTGACCTAACTGTTTTACCCAAGAAGCACGCTCTCGTTCTCCGCTCCGATTATTCTGTAATGCTTTTGCTAAAAGAGAAAATGCTTTATCGGTTGAACACACAAGTGAATACAAAGCTGGAAGAATTTTATTTATTTCAGCAGCGTCAATATCAATATGTAAAATAGTTGCATTCGGACAAAAAGATGCAATCTGACCGGTAGCTCTGTCGTCAAAACGCACACCTGCCGCAAGAACAACATCTGCATCATGCATAGCAAGATTTGCCGCATACGAACCGTGCATACCTACCATGCCAAAATACGCACTGTCAGAACGTGCAACAGAACCTATGCCCATAAGACTTGAAACAACTGCACAAGTGTAAGCACTGCGGAACAAAGAAATTGCTCTCGAAGTTTTAGTACTGTTACATCCACCACCAACATAAAGCACAGGATGTTTTGCAGAAAGTAAAACTTTTGCCATCTGCGGAATTACATTCTTAATTGTTTCAGAAGAATCGCGTTTTGTTTTAGGAAGTGATATTTGCAAATCTTTTGCAGAAGGCCATGCTTTAAACGAATACTTTGCACACTGAATGTCGCGAGGAACATCAATCAAAACAGGACCAGGTCTACCATCGCACGCTATAGCAAAAGCACGAGGAAGAGCATCAAATAATTCTGCAACATTTTTTATCATCATGCTGTGTTTGGTTATAGGGAAAGAAAGACCAAATGTATCTGCTTCCTGAAAAGCGTCAGTTCCAATAAGAGAAGAGTTAACCTGACCGGTGATTGCAATAATGGGAACAGAATCACAACGGGCATCTGCAATAGCCGTAAGCAAATTCATTGCACCTGGACCGCTTGTTGCCATACAAACTGCTGGCTTACCTGTAGACCGAGCAAGGCCCTGGGCAATAAAACCAGCCGCCTGTTCTTGTCTTACCAATACATGTGTAATGGAACTTTTAGCAAGTTCGTCATACAAAGGAAGAATAGAACCACCGGGAATACCCGCTACCATAGAAATGCCCATCTGCTCAAGCAGTTTAACAATTATTTGTGAACCTGTCGCCGTAACCATGCTGGCAGTGTAGCATGTAGTAAAAAAATTGTACAGTGTATGTAGATTATAATTGAGAACTGGCAAACTTTGTGTTATACTCAAATAGATTTAAGTGCGAGGTCAAACATGAAGAAAATTGTTACCGCTTCTCAAAATCCAGATGTCATTAAAGCTGTTCAAGACGCATGCAAGCAGTACAACACTTTTGCAACTTCAGTCTACGGAGACACCGATGCAACCATCAGCTTTATCAACTTTGAAATTCCTGAAATAAAAGTACTTGACTACACCTCCTCAGAAATTGACTGTAAAAAAATTCTTGATGCAATTCACGGAGACTCTTGGCTTCACTACGGTGGTATTATTGCAGTCTGTCAAAATGCAAAACAAGTTCACGAAATAGAAGAACAAAAAGACGAAAACATTTTGGCTGTTCTTACTGTTTCTGATTTTAAAGTTCACTGTGCACGCTTACTTAAAATTCTGCATCAGAACCAACAGTTTTTGTTCACCCGTGGTATGCAAGATATTTTGGGAGGACGAGAAGAAGGACACTTTATTTGCGACAACGACCCTGTAGATATAAAATTCTACACTAACTTTTTAATTTCTTACTTGTACAACACAAACCGCATTTCAAGCGATGACCGTTCCTCTTTGCAAATGACACTCATGGAACTTTTGATGAATGCAGTTGAACATGGCAACCTCGAAATTTCTTATGACGAAAAAACAAAGTGGCTTATGAATGGTGGCGACATGATGCAACTTATTGCTGAGCGTAAAAAAGATCCTAAATACAGAAGACGCTCTGTTCGCATTTCTTATGTCATTCAAAACAACAGTTCAGCCTTTAGAATTGAAGATGATGGCGACGGTTTTGACTGGAGAGCAATGCTTGCAAAAAAAGACGAAGAAAATGATGGAACTCATGGACGCGGAATTTCTCTCAGTAAAAGTTTAGTAAAAAAATTAAAGTACAACGAAAAAGGAAATCAAGTTACTTTTACCATTGCAAATAAAATCAATTCAGTAAACACCATTCCTGGCATTATGAACACCTTTGACATTATTGAATACAAAGACCGCGACATTGTATGCCACCAAGACGAAATGTCAAACGACTTGTTCTTTATTGTTTCAGGACAATTTGCTGTTTATGTTAACCGCCATCTTGCAACTGTTCTTACTCCCAACGACATGTTTATTGGAGAAATGGCATTTTTGCTTAACGACCGCCGTACTGCAACCGTTATGGCAGTTGGAAACTGTAAGCTTATTAAAGTTCCCAAGACAGCATTTCTTTCGCTTATCAGAAAAAATCCTCACTACGGAATTTTCTTAAGTAAAATGCTTGCTCAGCGTTTGGTCATTCAAGCACAGAATGCATACATTGTTCAGCAAAAACTTGACGAGTTGCAGACTCTCTTCAAAAAGTAAAGCTCATGTCTCTAAACTGCAACGAACTAAATTTAGTTCTTAGTGAACTGAACATTGAAGGCGCCTTCATACAAGAAGTTGTACAACCAGGTTACGACACTATTGCCTTCCGTCTCATTAAGCAAGGAATTCTTTCTACATTACTTATTTGCACAAAACAAAATGCTTGCCGACTAAATCTTACTAAGCAGCGCATTCCTAAAAACGAAAAACCGCTTCGCTTTCACGAGTTTATGCGGTCACGCATTCAAGGCATGAGAATTAACTCTTGTGTTCAACTGGGACTTGACCGCATTGTTAAAATGGATGTTTCAACATGGAAAGAACGATGCTTTATTTACATAAGACTTTGGTCTGGTGCCGCTAATGTAATTGTAACTGATGAAGAAGGAACTATTCTTGACTGCATGTTTCGTCGCCCCAACAAAAATGAAGTTACCGGCGGAACATTTACACTTGAAGACCGTATTCCCACAGAAGAAGAACGCGAACAGTCACTACAAAAGTTTCCACCACGGGATTTTGCAAACTGCACAGGAAATACTTACAACGAAAAAATTGACACTTTTTATTCAGAACACGCCTCTGCACTTTCTCGTGAAACCTTACTGCAACAAGCAGAAAAGTGGTACAACACTAAACATTCTCGCATGACAGGTGCTCTACAAAAGTTACTTCAAAAAAAAGAACAATTTGCAAACGCTTCAAAACTTAAACACACCGCAGACTTAATTCTTGCATACGCACAAGAAGCAAAAGGTTCAACACTTACCTGCATAGACTACGACACAAATGAAGAAGTGCATATTCATCTTGATGCAAAAAAAACAGCACAAGAAAATGCAAGCGAATACTACAATCAATATAAAAAAGCTGTAAGCGGAATGGAAGATTTAGAGCATGACATAAGCCTTGCTCAAAACGAAATTCAAGCACTTGATGCGGCGTATCAGAAAATGCTTACCGAAAAAAATGTAATTAAACTAGAGCAACTGTTACGACACGACACAAAGCCTAAACAAAAAATTGAAAAGACACACGCAGGTTTGCATTACGAAATTAAAGGTTGGACTATTCTTGTAGGAAGAACTGCTGCAGAAAATGACGAACTTTTGCGACACACCGTAAAGGGTCAAGACATGTGGTTACACACGCGCGACTGGGCAGGAGGATATGTTTTTATAAAAGCACAAAAGAACAAAACAGTACCTCTTGAAATTTTACTGTATGCGGGAAACCTTGCAGTGTATCATTCTAAAGCACGAAAAAATGCACAAGCAGATTTATACTACACACAGGTTAAGTATTTACGCCGAGCAAAAAATGGTCCTAAAGGTTTAGTCTTACCTACTCAAGAAAAAAATCTCTTTATAAAACTGGACGACAAAAAACTCCGCGAACTTGAAAACGCTTGTAAACAACAGTCAAACTTTTTATAATGTACGCATGAAAATAACTGACATTGCATCACAAAAAAAACTGCTTGTTTCAATGGAAGTATTTCCTCCTAAAAAACAAGATGCACTTGATTCCGTTGTTTCAGCAGCACAAGAACTTACTCAACTTAAACCAGATTTTATTTCAATCACCTACGGTGCTGGCGGAACTACAAAAGTTAACACACTTGAAATTTCACAAAAGATTCTTTCGTTCGGAACTCCTGCCCTTTCTCATTTAACATGCGTAGGGAACACAAAGGAAAGCATTTCTTCTGCAATAGAACAAATGAAGTTACACAACATTCAGAATGTTCTTGCATTGCGAGGAGACATACCTCAGGGTTCAACAGCAGAGGCATCGCTATCACCAGATTTGCGTCACGCAAGCGATTTAATTCCTCTCTTAAAGGAAGCAGGCTTTTGTGTAGGAGCGGCTTGTTATCCGGAAGGACATCCTGAAAGTGACGACCGTTTGCAAGATCTTGAAAATATGAAATACAAAGTTGATGCGGGTGTCGATTTTTTAACCACACAAATGTTTTTTGACAACAACATGCTCTATTCATATTTATACCGCTTACAGTCAGCTGGTATTCATGTACCTGTCTTTGCAGGAATTATGCCTGTTACCAATGCGTCACAAGTTTCACGCATGATAAAACTGTCATCTGCATACGTTCCTGCAAAACTGCTTGCTATTTGTGACCGTTTTGAAAAACAACCAGAAGCAATGTATCAGGCAGGCATTGCATACGTTACAGATCAAATTATTGATTTAATTTCTAATGGAATCAAGGGCATTCACATTTACACCATGAACAAACCCAAAGTTGCCCGCGACATACTAAATAACATAAGTGCAATACGAGAAGCAGTAAACGCATCTCAGGAGAAGTAACATGACATTCCGCGAATTTCTTGCACAAAAAAAAGCAAAGGGTGAACCTGTATTTTTTGACGGTGGCATGGGAACAATGATTCAAAAAACAGGAGTAAGCGATTACGATATTCCTGAAGATTTAAACTTTTCAAATCCAGACGTTATAAAAGACATTCATGCCCAATACTTGCGTGCAGGAAGCGCTGTCATAACGGCAAACTCTTTTGGTGCAAACCCCATAAAAATTTCTGGAACAAAGTACACCGCACAAGACTATATTACAAAAGCAATTCAGTTAGTAAAAGAAAGCATTTCAGAAGCAGAAGCTAATGGCATTAAAGGTCCACACTTTTGTGCTTGGGACAGCGGACAAATAGGCAAACTTCTTGAACCAATGGGTCCCCTTACTTTTGATCAAGCATACAATTCTTACAAAGAAGCAGCCCTTGCAGCAGAAAAAGCAGGAGCAGATCTTGCGCTTATAGAAACCATGAGCGACTTGTATGAAGTAAAAGCTGCTGTTCTTGCTATTCACGAAAACACATCGCTTCCAGTTGTAACAACCATGACCTATCAGACAAACCTGCGCACACTCACTGGAGCAGATGTTCTTACTTGTGTCACTTATCTTGAATCACTGCATGTTGATATGTTGGGCTTTAACTGTGGAGGAAGTCTGTCTGAAGACGAAGAACTTACTAGACTTTTCTGTCAGTACGCACATCTTCCGCTTTTAGTTCAGCCTAATGCAGGTTTACCAGTTGTTGTAAAAGGAAAGACAGAGTTTAAAATTACTCCGCAAACCTTTGCACAAAGCCAAGTAAAAAACAGACAGTGTGGTGTTGTCGCTTTAGGTGGCTGTTGCGGAACAACTCCTGAACACATAGCGCAAATGGTTCAGTTGACAAAAGACATTCCCTGTTCACTTTCAAAAGCACACAATAATACTTTTTTGTGTTCATACAACAAAGCTCTACAAGTTGGAGATACTGCAGGACCTGTCATTATTGGAGAACGAATAAATCCTACTGGAAAGAAAAAATGCAAAGAAGCACTGCAAGCAAAAGACATGCAGTTTTTTATTGATGAAGCTGAAAGTCAAATTTCACAAGGAGCACATATACTCGATGTAAATGTTGGTCTTCCTGGAATTGACGAAGCACAAATGATGGTTGATGCTATTAAAACAATTCAATCAACTTTTAACATTCCTCTGCAAATAGACTCGAGCGAAAGTGCTGTTCTTGAAAAGGCATTGCGTTACTACAACGGAAAAGCATTAGTCAACAGTGTAAATGGAAAGCAAGAAGTAATGGATGCAGTTTTTCCTCTCATTGCACGTTACGGAGGTTCTGTTGTTGCACTGTGTATTGATGAAAAGGGAATTGCTCCGACAGCAGAAGGACGTTGCGCTGTTGCAAGAAAAATCATTACCGAAGCTGCAAAATATGGCATTGAACCAAGAGACATTTTTATTGACACGCTAACCCTTACGGTAAGTTCAGAACAAAAGACAGCACTTGAAACGGTTAAAGCCATTCGCTTACTTCATGAAGAGTTTAAAGAAGAAGGACTTCGCTTTGTTTTGGGTGTGTCAAACATTTCATTTGGTTTACCAAGACGCGACATTATTAACTCTCGCTTTTTTATGCTTGCACTCGATGCAGGTTTAAGCGCCTGTATCATTAACCCCGCAAGCCAACAGATGATGGACACATTCCGCGCATACAGAACGCTTTCATGTTATGACGAAAATGCACTGGAATACATTCAGACTTACACAGGAACACTTGACCCTACAAGCGCAAAAGCAAAAGAACAGTATTTAAAAGATTCGATTGCAAATGGAACAATAAGCATTTCGCTTAATGGCATTGTTCCCCAGGAAAAAAAATCAAACACACAAGTAAAGAGTGATTTTCCTGCAACAAAAGCAAGTGGCGACGAAGCAGAACTTATTAGCATCATCGAAAAAGGTTTTAAAGATCAAGCAGGGCCTGTAACAAAAAAACTGCTTTCAAAAATGCAAAGTGTTGAAATAATTGACCGTTGTATTGTTCCTGCACTTGATGCAGTTGGAAAAGATTTTGAAAACGGAAAGAAGTTTCTTCCTCAGTTACTGTTAAGCGCAGAAACAGTTGGCAATGCTTTTAGTGTTATAAAAGAAAGTCTTGCACAATCGGGTAAGGCAGAAAGTTCAAAAGGAACTGTTGTTCTTGCAACCGTGTTTGGCGATATTCATGACATAGGAAAAAACATTGTAAAGGCAATGCTTGAAAACTATGGTTATGAAGTAATTGACTTAGGAAAAAATGTTGACCCTCAACTTATTATTGATACCGTTCTTGAAAAAAACATTCAGTTGGTGGGACTAAGTGCACTTATGACAACAACCGTAGCAAACATGGAAGAAACAATCAAACAGTTACGAGCTGCACTTGCTAAAGAAAACAGAACTTGTAAAATTGTTGTAGGCGGTGCCGTTCTTACTCCAGAGTATGCAGAAAAAATTGGCGCTGACTATTATTCAAAAGATGCTATGCAAACAGTTGCTGTTGCAAAGGAAGTATTTGGATCATGAAAAAAGACTTACGCTATCCATACAGAAGAAGCCAAGCAAAAGCAGCCCCTAAGTGGAGAATAAAACGAACATCAGGTAAAGCACTAATTGATTTTAATCCGCTCTATGCGTATTTTACACTTCCTTTCCGTCCAGCAAGTGTTGGTCCTGTTTTTAAATTCATTCACACTGTCATTTGGAAATTTTTTATGGCTCAGTACTTTAGAAAGTGGGGCTTACGAAAAACTCCCATAAAACATGTAGATCATTTTTTAGACACAAAGGTTCCTTTTAATCCAGAATACATTGATATTTATTTTGATTTCATAAACTTTTGGATTAGACCTCTTGTTATGTTGGAAAAACGATTTGGCACTTGGACAGGTTCAAAACTGTGTGCTGAGTTTTTAGACTACATTACACTTGCATACAAACAAGCATATCAAATGTACCGTCGTTGCATGACAACAACAGTAAGACCCAAATGCAGAGATGGAGCACTTATTACCACCATACAAACAGCAGACCCCCATTATCTGTGTGTTCCCAGTTTACACATTGCCGTTGTTTGTTTAGGATTTTCTTTTTACCGCATGATATTCAAGCGAGAAGGTTTTTCTACACAAGACAGTGATGCATGGGGTTCTCAGTTGTATGCACGTGCAGTCGAAATTGCAGAAACAGTTCTGTATGTTAAACAGCACAGCGTTAACTGTATTCCAGCAGCACTGTACATGATGACTCGCATTACTCCAGAATTATTTACTATTGAAGACGGAGTTGATTTTATAAACAGTCTTTTCCGAAGTGCAGAAGATATTTCGCAGGAAGACAAAAACGCAATTCGAGAACACATTCAGTTTATGTTTGAGCGTCTTGTTTTGGAAGGAACTACAGAAAGCGATTGGGTTAGTCCCGTGGAGCACTGGCTAAAAGACTATGTCCCCTACCAGTACCCCAATGTTCCACAGTACTAAACACTG